>JABSON010000150.1 GCA_013215915.1 Campylobacteraceae bacterium
TAAGTAAATTATTATAATAAAGGTTTATGAAAATATAGGGTAGCTGACTTTATTTCATTATTTCTAGACAATCAGTTTGTTTTCCTTATTTACAGTGCAATAAATTTGGTAAAATGGGAAATACAAATTATAGAATATATCTATATAAAGAATATTATGGTGAATAACATTTTACTTTTTTCTATTTCAAAAGTGTATTGTATTAACTTATCGTTTGCTATTGTTTTAGTTGTATAGCTAGAAGTTGTTAGTGTTACAGGTTCAAAATATTTATTAGTTATTTTCACACCATTAACAATAATACTCACAGTATGAATTCCTTTATAATACTTTCTTGTACTTATTTGTTTAAATGAGTATTTTTTTATAAAAGATTTATTCTTGTTTTTTACATATGAAGAAGAAAGCATAAAAACTTTTTTCCCTGTTTTATTATTTAATCTTACAAACTCTATTTCAAACTCTACTCTTAACTTACCTAAAACAGAAGAAGAATTTAATTCAAAAGAAAAGTTTAATTCTTCACCTTCTATAACACTTGAATCACAATAAAAATCTAATACTTTTAAATCTTCTATTTTGTTAAATCCAAAAATAGATAAAACTTCTTGATGGCCTTTTTTCAATAAAGTGCGAGAGCCATGTTTAAGCAAAGAATCTAGGTTTTTATTTTTATTAATATTTTCTTTTAAAAATGAAATTACTAAACCTTCATTATCTTTTGAGATATCATTTAAATTATTAGATACAGATTTTCGAACATAAGCAGATTCATCATTTTTAAGGTTTTCTAGAATTAAAAAAACTAAAGTAGGATTGTTTTTAAATGAAGGAAGTGATATTGCCCAAGGAAGTCTAGGACGTGAGCCCTCAGATGAGAGTCTTCGTAGGTCTTCGTTTGTAGACTTTGAGAACTCAAGCATTTTTAACATACTTTCTTTTTCATACTTTATTATAAAATGTCTTATAGCAAATTCAGAAGAAGATTCTTTTGTAAATTCTTCTAAAGCATATAATGAGACTTTCAATTCGTTTAAACCAAATACTTCAACAAAATCTGGAAAAATCATAGTAACTAGTCCTATGTTTTTCTTAGATTTAAAGTGTGACTTCACTTTTATTAATACTTCTATCATATCTTTATACTCTAAAGAAGTATAAGTATTAATACAAGAAGAAATAAGTCTCATTCTATCTTTTAACTCAAGTGACTCCAAAGTAAGATTTACTTCTTTTACATAATCTTCTTTTTTAAAAGATTTATCATATTTACTTATTAAAAAAGAAAGTTCTTCTACAAAGTCAAATGAGAATATATTTTTAAATGCTTCCATTATTATCCTTAGTCTTTAGGATTAGATTTAAAGTGCTTTAATATCTACATAAGATGAATTTAATATTTTCACTAAATCATCTGCTTTAATTTCTATATCTAAACCTCTTTTTCCACCTGATACAAAAATTGTATCCATATTTTTAGCACACTGATCTATTGCAGTTCTTAAAACCTTTTTCTGACCTAAAGGTGAAATTCCTCCAAGTAGATATCCTGTTACTTTTTGGGCTTCATCTTTATTAGCCATTTTTGCACTTTTGGCTTTAAAAAAAGTTGCTATATGTTTTAAAGACATAGATGAATTAACAGGTAAAACTCCTACAACTAACTCTTTTGGGTTTAGTTCAACTAATAAAGTTTTATATACCCTATTCTCATCAACTCCAAGTTTTTCTGCGGCTTCTAATCCATAAGAAGAAACACTTGTATCGTGTTTATACTTATGCATTTTAAATTCTATTTTGTTTTTTTTAAGAAAATTAATTGCGGCTGTCATATTTTTCCTTTTTTAGCCAAGGGCTGTAATTTTTACTAATTTTCTTAACATTAGTAACATGTCTTAGTTTATCTTACTCTGAACAGCAGAGGGAATGTCCACTTTAACTAATGTTGTTTCATAACCTTGTTTTGGATTTTTAGGAATTAAGAATGATAAAAATACTGAAATTATGGCAATTAAGGCACCTAGTATAAATACTAGTGAGTATGAATATAACCATATTAAACCTAAAAACACTGGTAAAAAAACAGCTGCAATATGATTAATTGTAAATGATACTGCACTTGAAGATGCAAAATCTTTTGGATCTGCTATTTTTTGGAAATATGTTTTTAAAGCAATGCTCATTGAAAATAATAAATGATCAATTAGATATAAAAAACATGCGAAATAAAGATTATCTACAAAAGCATATGATACAAATACTAAAACTAATCCTATATATTCAAATCTTAAAGTTAATCTCTCAGAATGTTTAACAATAAAATGACCTATTTTTGGTGCAAAATACATATTAAGCATTCCATTAATAAATAATAAGATAACCATATTATGAATATCTACTCCAAATTTTTCAACAAGTAAAAATCCTGCAAATACTACAAAGATTTGCCTTCTTGCACCTGCAAAAAATGTAAGTAAATAAAATAACCAATACTCTTTTTTTAATACTATTTTTTTATCTTGAATAACATCTTCTTTAAAGTTTTCAAATAAGTACCAAGATACACATCCAAGAATAAATGTACCTATTCCAAAAAAAACATATACATATTTATATTCAATAGAATAAACTTTCATCATCAAATAAATTAGGATAAATACAATTAATCCAACAAATGATTTAGCTGCTGATATTTTTCCTAAAGTAATTGCAGCTGTTTCTTTTTTAAGCCATTGAAGACTCAAAGACTGATTTATAGTTTCTAAATAATGAAAACCAGTTGACATTATAATAGTTGTAATATACAAACCAATAATGCTAGGGAAATATCCTGTTATTAAAACACCAATACCTAAAGTTATCATTGATAAATAAGCTAATTTTTGTGCTTTAATAATATATAAAACAAAAATTACTGTAAAAGCTAAAAAACCAGGAATTTCTCTTAAACTTTGAAGTACACCTATTTCACTTCCTGTAAATGAAGCTTTGTCAATTACAAAATTGTTAAGTAAAGATAACCAGGCAGCAAAAGAAAAAGTCATGCTTAAAGAAATTATATATATTAAAAATGTTTTTGATTTAAATAATTTTTTCACTAAATAAACGCTCCTATAATTAATTTAATAGCTAAAGCTGATAATAATATTTTAAGTGCAAATAAAAACTTTTTACCATCTATTTTGTTTCTTAAAAAAGTTCCTGCATATGAGCCTAAAATAGCTCCTATGATCATAGCTGTTAATATAGAAATATAATCAATAAATACAAAACCAAAGAATATAAATACTATTACTTTTAAGATATGAGTAATTCCCATTAATGCAGCACCTGTTGCTACTACTTTATTTTTATCATCATAATCTTTTAATAAGAGTGCCATAGTTAAAGGGCCTGTTGCTCCTACAACTATAGATAATCCTGTTTGAAAAAAACCAGCTAAAAAATATGATTCATATCGTTTAATTCTTTGATTAAATTTGCTTGACCATAAAGATAAAAGTATGTAAACTGCAATAAACACAGGAACATAAGATAAAGAAATATAATAAATAATACAAGCAAACAAAGAAATTCCTAATAAAGATCCAAATAAGAACTTAGGTATTACTTCTGTTTGTATATCATTAAAACCAAATATTGCTCTTGAGAAATTACTAGACATTTGTGTTAGAGCATGAACTGGTATTAAAGCATTTAGAGGTAAAAATGATGGTAATACTGCTATTAAAATCATTCCACCTCCAAGTCCTACGACTCCAGCAACCGTTGATGTAAAAAATGTTAAAAGGCCTAATAATATCTCTTCTTGCATATAAAATCCTATAAATATTATATAATAAAATAGCAAAAAAAAAATTAAACTATTATAAATCTAAAAATACTTAAATAATTTAATTTTTATTTAAACTTAGAGAGATATACTTTCGCGTTTTGTGTTCAAAAAAAGGAAAACATTATGGATATTTATCAAATTATAGGTTTTGTTGGAATGGTCTTCATAGTATGGGCTTATTACATCTTACAAATGGGAAAATACTCTCATGAGAGTTTATATTACCAATTATTAAATCTTACTGGTGCAATTTTATTGCTTATTTCACTTTGCGTACATTTTAACTTAGGTTCTTTTATTATAGAAGTATTCTGGATTATTATTACTTTATACGGTATGTATAAAAACAAAAAAGAAAAACAACAAAAAAACTAAATAAATTAAAAACATATACACTGCTTATTGCCCCTTCTTGTAATACAGGTAATTAAAGATGATTCACATAAAATTACCACTTATCATCTGTATACAATAGAAAAAACAAACCCTCTACTTAAATTTTACTAAAAAATAATACTATTAATTTTATTAAAAAGATTTTTTTGTTTATTATGATAAAATTCCATAAAAAAAGGGCTTTTCAATGAAAATATTATTAGGTATTTTTATAGCTACATTTTTATTAGCTAATGAATATGGAAAAATCGATATGCATGGTGGTAAATCTGATAAATTATATAAAAATAATTTAAATAATAATGGTTTTTCATCTTTATTTTCAAAAAAAATAAAGAAAGAAAAAACATTAGAAGAACTTTTAATTGAAGAAAAAAAACTAAAAGAATTAAAACAAATCAAAAATAGTGAGAAATTAAATGGAAAATAAAACATATAAATTTGTATCGTGGAATGTAAATGGAATTAGAGCAGTTGATAAAAAAGAAGCTTTAAAATGGGTAGATGATGCAAATATTGATATCTTAGGAATACAAGAAACAAAAGCTCAAGCTGAGCAAATTCCTAAAACAATTTTTAATAGAGTTTATGAGAACTTACTTGTTAGTTCTTCTTTTATTAAAGGAAGATCTGGAACTGCTTTATATACTGATATTAAAACTACAAAAGAAGACAATTGTAGAGTTGTTGATATTTTAGATGAAGGTAGAATAAATGAAGTTCACTTTACTATTGGTGATAAAGATATAGCATTTTTTAATGTATATTTTCCAAATGGTCAAAGTAAAGAAGAAAGACTTATTTATAAAATGGAATTTTATGATAGATTCTTAGAATATTGTGAAGAATTAAAAGAAGAAGGAAAATCTATTATTGTTTGTGGAGATGTTAATACGGCACACACAGAAATAGATTTAGCACGTCCAAAAGCAAATGCAAAAACATCTGGATTCTTACCAATGGAGAGAGATTGGATGGATAAATTTTTGGCTGCAGGATATGTTGATACATTAAGACATATTAAAGGCGATGAAAAAGAGTTATATTCATGGTGGTCTTATAGAGCAAATGCAAGAGCTAATAATGTTGGATGGAGAATTGATTACTTTTACGTAAGTGATGATTTAAAAGATAATATTAAAGATGCTTATATTTTAAATGAAGTAATGGGAAGTGATCACTGCCCTATTGTTTTAGAAATTAATTTATAATAATTTAGAGTAGAAGTAGTTTTTTCTACTTTTACTTTTCTAAAAAACACTCATTATATTTGATAAAACAATTATTATTTAGAACATCTTCTAATATACATTTTATCTTTTATAATAACGCCTATGCATTTAGATTACCAGTAAAAGAAGGATCAATTCTTAAGAAAGTAGGAAAATTTCATAATCTCTTATTATAGAAAAAGAATTAAATTATATAATACTATTTAAAGCTATTAAAATGGCCCACAAACTAATGCTCTTTTTACACCAATAGATAAAGTATCTAAACCTTCGATTATTTTTTCTCTTCTTATTAAAACATCAACAATTTGACTTGAATATTTAATAGTAGATTCTTTCATCATACCTAACATAGGCCAACCCCATAAAGCTGAAACAGTAACTTCATCTTGTACAAAATGTGCTTTCGTTAAATAAGTACAATTAAGAACTGCTTCAACAGCACTTCTATTTGTTACACTACCACCAACAAGGTCAATTACAAAAGAACCTTTAGGAATAACTCTTTTTATATGATCATTAGTAACTAAATACGTAATACCTCTTATCTCTTTTTGTAATACTACACCATTTATTACTAGGTCAACATCTTTTAAATACTCTTCAATTCTATCTTTTGATGTTTGTTTTCTACCTAGAATATTTATGTTTTTAATTCCTTTATTATAAATCTCATGCATAGCACCACGTGCCACATTACCATAACCTAAAACTACAACTTTTGCTGTTGATATATCTAAGTCAGGTTTATTTTCTTTTAAAAGTTTAATACCATACCTAGCTCCAGCTTGTCCTGTAACATGAAGACATTGAATTCTTCTTAAACCAAATTCAAAAGGTTTATGTGTTTCTCTATACTCTAAAATTGCTTCTTCAGCATAATCTTCTTCAAATTTATGTAAGTCAAAAATATTACAATTTTCTTCTTTTAGGCTTTTAACTAATCCATTAAAATCATTAAATTCTGAAGAATCATAAAAATACAAAGTATTTTCTCCTAAATATTCTAACTCTTCAAATTTAATATTAGCTTGCAACATATTTAAAGATTTGGGATTTCTAGTCCCTGCTCTTCTTATAGAACCTGATAATCTTTCATTTTTACCTATTACAAATACTCTTAAATCTTTTATACTATCATTTTCAATAAATATTTTTAATGCTTTACACATTCCAGTTCTTGCTAGTATATCACTATAACTTTGAACTTTTGGAGATTCTAGAATCTCTTCCATTGCTATTACATTTATTTGTTTATTTTCAAGCATTTTAGCTCTTTTGGGAAAAGAATCAAAATGTGCCATACAAAATAAAGTACAAGAATTTTCCATATCAGATATAGATTCTAAAGATGGACCTTTAAATTTAATTATCATATCTTTGTTTTTATATATCTTTTCTGCTTTTTCTAAAATAGCACCATTATAAAGATATTCTTCATCTTTAAATCCTACACCTAAACCAGCACCATATTCAACAAATACTTTTATTCCTGCTTCTACTAATAAACCTACATCAATAGGAGTTAAGGCAACTCTTTTTTCTAATCCATCTGGGTTTTCAGGTGATTCTATTTCTTTAACTAAAGCTACGTTTTTAAATTTAATTGATAATTTTTCCACGATAATCCTTCTATATTTTATTAAATATTATTTATGAAGTCCAAATAACCTATACCTAGACTATAATTTTTAGTAAATCTATATGATTAATAGCTTAATTGTAAATTTATGTTTTATAATAAGTCTAATTTAAACACAATTGTTTCTTTAAGTCATTATTTAGTATGAATTATAAAACTATATCATTTTTAAATTATTAAACTATAGTTTTTAATTCATATATTA
>JABSON010000151.1 GCA_013215915.1 Campylobacteraceae bacterium
AGCACACATTGATATACTTTGAGAATTTGAATAAAAATTATCTATTTCTTTTTAAATTTTTTAATTTTTTTAACAAAATTTACATAAGTAATCAATGTGTGCAACTAAAAAGAGGTTTTGAAATTACATTTGAAAATAGTTCTAAAGGTATAGTTTGCATATTTTTCCTTTTGATTTTAATTATTATACATATAAAAATAAATAAAAGCAATAGATTTAATAATTATATTTATTATTAAATTAAGATTCATTATCTTATACTTGATAAATTACTAAGGAGGAAAGATATGAGAAAAATTATTCTTGGAATGTTTTTGTCTGCACTTTTATTATTAGCTAGTATAAATGTAAATACAGCAAATAAGAATGAGTTAATGACAATCAAAGGTATAGGTGAGAAAAAAGCTGAGCTTTTAATTTTATTTAGAAAATCAAATAAGATTAATAATCTTAATGATTTATCAAAAATTAAAGGTTTTGGACCAAAACTTATTTCTAACATTAAAAATGATGTTAAAAAGAAAAAAGAATCTAAATCAATGAAAATGATGAAAACAAAAAAATAAATTTTTATTGATTACAGCTTAGTTTAATTTAGCTACAATAAACAAAAATATTAAGAAAGAAAATATTGAAAATATCACCTAATACACCTTGTTTATGTAATAGCAAGAAAAAATACAAACACTGTTGTAAAATCTATCACAACGGAGCTAAAGCAAAAACTGCAGAAATTTTAATGAGATCTAGATTTGTAGCTTTTGCTTTAAATTTAAGTAAATACATTATTAAAACTACTCATACTTTAAATAAAGATTATACATCTAATATTTCTTCTTGGACTAAAGATATAGAATTATTTACTCTGAATACGAAATTTAATAATCTAAAGATAATTAAAGTAATAAATGGTGAAAAAGAAAGTTATATTACTTTTATTGCATTTTTAGAACAAAATGATGAAGATATATCATTTTGTGAAAAATCAAGATTTCTAAAAGAAAATAATGAATGGTTATATGTAGATGGTATTTTTATAGAAGAAGGAAAATAATGAATATATTATTAGCACCTGCAGAGACAAAAAACTCTGGTGGAGAAGAAAAAGTTTTTTGTAAAAGTAACTTCTTTTTAGAAAACTTATTTTCTAAAAGAGAAAATATATTAAATCAATATGAAGATCATATTGCTAGTTTAGATTTAGATGAATTATCAAAATGGTTTTCTTTAAAAAAAATGTCTGAGGTTGAGCGTTATAGTGAGTCTCTAGTAAATAAAAAGACTTTAAAAGCAATCAATAGATATGAAGGTGTAGCTTTTGATGCTTTAAATTATACTTCTTTAACTGATAGTGCAAAAGAATATGTTGATAACAAAGTAATATTATTCTCAAATCTTTTTGGGCCAATTAAAGCAAATGATTTAATTCCTGATTATAAATTTAAACAAGGTGCAAAACTTCCTAATACTGCAATTGAAAAATATTATCTTGAAAACTTTTCAGAATCTTTAGATGAGTATTTAGATGAAGAAATAATTGACTTAAGAGCTGGTTTTTATGAAAAATTCTACAAAACAAAGAATAAAAAAGTTCTTACATTTAAATTTTTAAAAGATGGAAAAGTAGTTTCTCATTGGGCTAAACATTATAGAGGTGTCTTATTAAAAGAACTTGCTTTAAATAATATTAATTCTTTTTCTGAATTTATGGATTTAAAGATTGATAATTTAGAAATATCTGAAATTATAGAAAAAAATAATGTTAAAACATTAATTATGAATATAATTGATTAATTGAAATTGCATATAGAGTTATGCATTTCCTTTAAAATTTAAAAAAACTAAGAAAACTCATGCTTTAAGAAATGAAATTAATTATAGAGAAAAGAATTAATAAGTTAATTCTTCTTCTTTTTTTACTTGTAACATAAAATATAATGAACATAATGCAAATATACTAGAATATAAGAATAAAAACTCTCCATATAAATAACCTGATACAATTCCCCCAATAAAACCACCTAAACCATAAGCAACACCATACATAAACTGCTGAGCTAGTTTTTTATTCTCATATAAAGTATATAAAAACATAATTACACAAGAGTGATATAAAGCAAATGAGAAAGCATGTAAGGCTTGTGAAAAATAAACAATCATTTCATTTGATGCAAAAAAGAATAATAATAACCATCTTATAACTGTTAAAGATATACAAAATAATATTATATTTTTAAGATTCTTTTTTAATAAAGGAGCTTGAAAATATAACATAAAAATTTCCATTAGAACTGCAAAAGACCACATATAAGAAATTGTTTCTAATGAAATCATATTTTCACTCTCATATATAGTGAAGAAGTTATAAAATGCTGAAAAACTCATTTGCATAAAAAATAGACTTAGCCAAAACTGCCAGTATTTAATAAATGAAAACTTAGTTTTTGTATTTTTCTCTTTATGTGAAACATCATGTTTTAATAAAGATAGAGAAATTATAACAGTAAAAATATTAGCTATTAAATAAAAATGTAAAGCCATATATGGATTAGATAAATATCTAGCTAATACAAGTGCTACTAGCATAAAACCAATTGATCCAAATAATCTTGCTTTTCCATAATTGTTTTTACCTAAATCCTTCAAAGCTATTATTTCCATATATGGAAGAATTAAACTAAGACTAACTCCTAAAATAGAATTATTAATCATAAAAGCATAAAAATTATCTATTGTAAGATAAAATAAAGAGGAAGAAATAAGAGAAGCTAAAAGGGCTAGTTTAAAAACATTAGCATTTAATTTTATATGCTTTAAAAATATAAATGGTGTTAAAAATCTCATTAATGGTGCTAGGGCAAAAAGAATTCCAATTTGTGTTGATGTATAATTTAAGTCGTAAAGAACTTTTGGCATAAAAATAACATAAACTCCAACTGCCGCAAAATAAAAGAAATAAAAAGCTGCTAGTTTAAGAAAAATCATTTTACTGATTAATTATTTTTGTATTGGTAAGGATGTCTTGTATTGTTTTTTTGTCTTTTCTAAAGAATGCTACAAATAATAGAAAAAATGAAATGATTGATAAGGTAGTAATTAAATATCTTAAAAATGCCTGTAAGAATGAAATATTATTTCCACTTTTATTATCAACAAGTATTAAGTCATAAGCTCTTAACCCTGGAGTTTGTTTTTTAACTTTCCATAGTATTAAAATAAGTGGCATATGGAAAAATAGAATAATCAACCATCCAGTACCTCTATTTTCAGCAAAAGTAGCGCCATCTCCCATTATTAAATACATTACAACATATACAATAGGAGTAGTTAAAAGAAATGAATCTAGTAAAAAAGACTTAAAACGTGAAGAGATAGAAACAAAAGTTTCTGAAACAATAGATTTATCTATTATTTTAGTTTCTTTTGTATGCTTCTTATCTCTACAACGATTCATTAGTTACCTCTTGAACCAGGTTTATATGCTTCGCTACCATCTTTACATAATGGGCATTCTTCAGGAGAATACATTTCAAATGTAAAATCATCAAGAGCAAATAATGGTTTATCTAAAGGCAATTTACAAGATGTTGTTGATTCAAGTGATGAACCTTCTCTTGAACAAAAACCTCTATTAGCTAAAGCAGCATAAGCTACAATGTTTCCACCTTGAGCTTCTACTTGTTTAGCTGCTTCTAAAGCTGATCCACCAGTTGTAATAATATCTTCACATATTACATAGTTCTCACCTTTAGCTACTTCAAAACCTCTTCTAATAGTCATAACAGTTTCAACTCTTTCTGCAAAAATAAATCTTACATCTAAAGCTGTCGCTAATGCAAATCCAGAAATGATTCCACCTAAAGCAGGAGAACATACAGCATCAACTTTGATACCAGATTCTTTTATTTGTTTAGCTAATGCTTCTGCTAATAGTTTTGCAGTTTTAGGATCTTCTAAAACTTTAGCTGATTGTAAATAAAATTTTGAGTGGTTACCTGAACTTAATTTGAAGTGACCTTCTAATAATGCATTAGAATCTTTATAGATTTTTTCTACGTTCATCATTAAACCGTTAAAATTTCTTGTTCTTTTGATCTTAAAGTAGAATCTGCTAAAGATACAAATGAATCAGTTATTTTTTGGATTTCGTCTTGAGCTCTTTTTAACTCATCATCAGTAATTTCTTTATCTTTATGTAAAGCTTTAACTTTATCATTAGAAGATTTTCTGATATTTCTAATTGCAACTTTTGCAGTATCAGTCATTACTTTAGCGCCTTTAGCACTTACTTTTCTTTGATCAACTGTCATTGGTGGGAAAAATAATTTGATAATTTCACCATCATTATTAGGATTAACACCAATATTTGCATTTTGTATTGCTTTTTCAATATCACTTAAAAGGTTTTTTTCCCAAGGATTAACTGCAATTGTTGTTGCATCAATAGCTAGAACTGATCCAACTTGATTTAAGTCAGTCATAGTTCCATAATAATCTATTTTAACTCCATCAAGAACTGAAACAGTAACTTTTCCTGTTCTTAGTGTTTTATAATCTCTTTTTAACGATTCAAGAGATTTTTCCATATTTTCTTTTGTTTCAGTATAAACTTCGTTTAACATGTTTGCTCCTAGGGGTTTTATTTGTTTTTGTTATTTAAATTTGCATGCATTATAGCATTATTTTACTTGGTACAAGTAGATTATGCATTAGCTTTGCTAAAGATCAAGTATGTGAGGAACTATTGAATATAAATACAAAAAGTATTTATATTCTAATAATTATTTTTGTGGTACTACAGGTGCTACTGGAGCAACAGGTGCAGTTGTTTTTGCAGCTGGAATTAATGATTGCGCTTTTACAGAATCAACAGCCGAGTTTAATTTTTGTTCGTTATAAAAATAACCAAGAGTTAAAGTATTTGTTATAAATAATAAACCTAAAAACATTGTTACTTTTGTTAAAAAATTTGCAGGACCTTTTGCTCCAAATAAAGAATTATTACTTCCGCTATAAGCTCCAAGTCCAATGCTTGAACTTTTTTGTAACAAAATAGTTATTGTTAAAAGTATTGCTAATATAAATTGTATAATTAATAGAGTAGATGTCATCTATTGTCCTTATTTCAAAATGGAGCTTATTTTATCAAAAACTTATTAAAATAAAGTTAAAATTTGAAATAAATATATAATTAACATACTTTGGAGATTAGTTGTCAGTTCAAAAAGAGTTCTCAAAATACGCAAATCAGTACAATTCATACAATATTATACAACAATTAGTTGCAAAAGCTTTAGTTCGAGATATTAAAAATAAACCTAAAAATATACTAGAATTAGGCTGTGGATCTGGTCAAATATACAAAAATATATCATGGAATGTAGATTCTTATACTGCAATCGACTTTTCAAAAGAGATGTGCGATTTACATCCTAAGAATAAAAATACTACAGTTTCTTGTTATTCATTTGACTCAAAAGATTTTTTAAATTTTATAAAAGATAAAAAATTTGATTTAGTTCTTTCATCCTCTGCTCTTCAGTGGTCAAAAGACTTAAAAAAGATTATAAAAGCATTATCTTATGTATCTAATGAAATAAACGCTGTATTATTCACTTCTAATACATTTAGAACTATACAAAATATAAGTGACAAAAAATCTCCTATTTTAGATATTGAAAGTATAAAAGAAGCATTCAGTTTATATTATAATTGTACTTTTGATATATATTCTTATAATTTAGAGTTTTCAAATAAAAGAGAATTATTTGATTATATTAAAAAGTCAGGTGTAAGTGGAGAATCTAATCTATCTTTTAAAGAAGCAAAACATTTGTTTAAAACTTATAGTTTAAATTATTTAGAATTTGAAGTTGTATTTATTAAAGCTATTAAACTTTAATATTTGTAAGTGCTTTTTCTAAATCATATAATTCATATCTAATATGTTTAAAGTTTTCAGAATCTTTTGAAGAAAGTAGTTTTGTAAACTCTTCTAATACTCGTGAACTTTCTTGGGCTCTTTTAAAGTTTGCAATTAATATAGATTGAATATCTGATCTATTTTGTTCAGATGAAGTTGATTCTCTTAGTACATCATTAATAATGTCTCTTGAATCTAGAAGTTCGTTGTTTATATTTATTCTTGATTTATGTCTTAGTGATTTTAGTTTTTTAGACATAGTTTTATTATTATAGATAAATCTATAAATGTCTTCAATAACTCTTATACCTTCTCTTAGTCTATTTAAGTTAGCATCTATTAGTCTTAGTTCATTTTTTTCCATATAAACTTACCAACTCCCTAAGGAGTTAGTTTTAGTCATCTTTAGAATTCATGATTCCAAGAATTTGCAGTAAAGATATAAATAGATTAAAGAAATCTAAATATAAAGATAAAGCAGCTTCAACTGGAGAATCATAGTTTCCTTTGATTATTTGCTGAGTATCATATAAAATGAAAGCAGAAAATAATAAAGCACCAGCAGAAGCAATAGCTAATTGCATTAAAGATGATTGAATAAAGATATTTGAAATACCAGCAACAATCATAATAATTAAAGCAATAAATAGCATTTTACCCATAGAAGAGAAATCTCTTTTAGTAGTCATTGCAAACATTGAAATTCCACCAAATGCTACTGATGTCATTAAGAAAGCTTGTCCAACAATTGAAGCACCAGCTGGCATAGCAAAAATTGATGCTAATAATGGAGCAATTGTAAGTCCAGAAATAAACGTAAATGCAAATAAAGCAGCTAAGTTTAAACCAGGAGTATGTTTAACTCTAGGAATTACGAAAAATATAAGTCCTAATTCAATTGCAAATAAAACCCATTTAATTGGTCCCATTAGAAGGTGTACTATATCTAGCCCAATATATGCACCAGCAGTTGCAGCTAATAAAGATCCTGCAAATAATTGATAAGTAGCTTTTAAAAAACTCATCATTCTTTCGTTCGAAGAATCTTTTGCATGATTTTTAGATGAGTTATTTGATAAATAATCTCTGTTATACATTATATGTCCTTTTATTTATAAATAATACTTATTCTATTATTTTGATGTTTAGTTTTACTTTAAACTATAAGATTAAAGTGTAGTTAATAAGAGTAAACAGTAAATTAACAAAATTTACATTGATATTCTTTATTCTGAGTATATATTTATATAAATATTTAATATGAAAAAAGAATATATTTACGAATTATAAAATTTAAGCTAGATTTATGCTTGAACCCTTGACATCCAAAGCCCATTACCCTATAATTCCCATCCAAATCAAGTGTGACACACACGAAG
>JABSON010000152.1 GCA_013215915.1 Campylobacteraceae bacterium
CTGATATAGTAATTGTTGATATCTCAATTTGTTTTTTATTTGAATTAATAGTTGATTCAGCACTTCCTCCTCCAATCAAAAAAGAACTTAATTCTACTTAACTTAAAATTGTTTTACTTTTACTATTTAATTACTGATATTTATTATAGTGAGAGTTAATATCAGTAATTAATAAAATAAAATTAATAGTAAATTAACTATAACTGAGCAGATAAATCTAAATATTTATGTGGTAATGCTTTTTAAGAATATTAAATTCATCTAAATTAATCATCAATAATTAGTATCAATATTAATAATAAATAAAGAATTATGTGATTATAATTGCAATTCACACTTTGAAAAGAATTCTTAAAGGAATAAAATGAAAAAAGGTTATCTTGTAAGTTTAGTAACTTCTTGTTTATTATGTACAAATATGTTTGCAACAACACAATTAGCGGATGTTGTTATTACAGCTAAAACGAAAAGTGAAGTAATTGACACAGCTGGAAGTTTTACAATTATATCTGCAAAAGAAATAAAAGAATCAAATGCTTCTTCTATTCAAAATATTTTGGAGGAAACAGTTGGTTTAAATGTAACTGCAAATTCAAGATCAATTAATGGTAGAAAAAATATTACATTTAGAGGTATGAATCCTGAACATACTGCTATTTTAATTAATGGAAGAAGAGTTTCTAATACTGATGCGCAAATTGGACATAGTGATTTTCAATATAACTGGATTCCAATGGATGCTATTGAAAAAATAGAAATTGTTAGAGGGCCAATGTCTTCATTATATGGTTCAAAAGCTTTAGGTGGTGTTGTAAATGTAATTACAAAAAGACCAATGAATAAGTTTTCTGGAAATATTGATATTAAATATACTCACGCTGTTAAACAAGGTGGAACAGGTAAAGATGTATCTCTAAACTTATCTGGAAAAGTAACAGATAAATTATCAATGTCTATTTATGCTGAAAAAAAACTTTTAGATGTTATTGATAATAAAAAAGGTATAAATAATCCTGCGACAGCTGATAAATATAATGATTTTAATGATTCACAAGCTGAAGGAAAAGACGTAACTAATATTATGTTAAATCTTTGGTATGAAATTGATGATACTCAAGAAATCTCAGCTAGTATTTTAAGAGGTAAAGAAATTAGAGATGCTATTACTATGGATTTATCTGAAACTAGACAGAAAAGTATTGATCTAACTGGACTTAAGTTCCAAGATGGAACATTACCATTATCAAATGGAAAACAAAAAGCAAATATTCTAATTAATAATTATTTTAATAAAGCTTATGAGATTGATAAAGAACATTATTCATTAGAATATAATAAAAGTTTTGATTCAGTAGATTTAAGTTTAAAAGCATATACAACTAGATCTGATGTACATTCTGGCGTATTTGAATATACACATAAATTAAGAGATGATATAATTTCAGCAGAACTTGAAATAGATAGTTTTGATAAGCATTATATTGTTGCCGGAATGGATTATAGAAAAGAATATTATTCAAAAACATATGACAAAAGTTCTTATTTCTTAGATTTTAAAGAAGTTAGAATAGCTCTTACTCCTTTGGGTCTTGAAAATGCGCCATTCGCACAAGATAAAAATCCAGAAAATACAAACTTTTCTGCAAATATATCTCAATATTCTTTTTATCTTCAAGATGAATATACAGCTAATGATAAATTATTATTAACTTTTGGTGCAAGAATAGATAAACATGAAAAATTTGGTGCAGTTGTTTCTCCAAAAGCATATGCTGTATATAGATTAAGTGAAAACCAAAGATTAAAAGCTGGATATGGTAAAGGATTTAATGCTCCAACTTTAAGTCAATTATCTGATAAATATAAGTTCGCTAATCCTAATGCAGGTCACGCTTTTAGAGGAAATTCAGAACTTAAACCAGAAACAACAAATACTTATGAAGTAGGGTACGAATTTACAACTAAAACTCAAAGTTTTAAAGCGACTGCTTTTTACAATGATGTTAAAAACTTAATTTCAACTAAACCGTTATACGATAATATTGGAAATAGGGTTCAAATTAGTTCAACTGATGCTGATATTTATTCAAATATTTCATCTGCTGTTGTACAAGGGCTAGAGTTAGAGTATTCAAAATATGACTTATTAAAAGATTTAGATTTTTCTTCTTCTTATACATATCTAAAAACTAAAAATAAAGAAACAAATAGAGTTTTAAACTTTAGACCTGAGCATAAAATAAATGCTAGTTTAAAATATAAAATAACGAATACTTTAAAATCTTTAATATCTGTAGCTTATACAGGTAAACAAATGAATCACTTTGAAGATCAATATTCAACAATCACTAATAACGATGGAATTATTTATTCAGATGCTTCAGGTAAAATATTAGTTAATAAAAAAGTTTCAAAACTTAATGGTTATGCAACTATGAAGTTCCAAATTTCAAATGATTTTTCTAAAAACTTATCTGCAAGATTTGGTATTGATAACTTAACTAATACTCAATTAGAAGATGCATATAATTTCCAATTAAGAGAAAGAACTTATTACATTGGTATGAACTACAAATTTTAATAAAAAGGGGCTTTGCCTCTTTTTAACTTAAAGGTATAAAATGAACAAATTAATATTCTATTCATGTAGATTAAATAAAAGGTTAAAATAAATGAAGATATTTTTATTACTGTCATTATTATTCATGACATTGTTTGCCCAAAAAGATATGTTAATTATATCTGCTTCAATGGGTAAAGCTACACAATATTCTAAAATGTCTTCTTTTGCATTAATTGCTAAAAAGAATAATTTACAAGTAGATTATTTATTTGAGAATGATATAAAAGAAAGTGATCAATCTCGTATTTTAAAAGAATATAAAATTATTATGTTTGATTCTTTAGCTGGAAAAAGAGAAGTTGCGAATTTACTTGAAAAATTCTCAAAATCTATCGATGCAAGTGATGGTAAAACAATCATTTTTCCATCTTCAATCACAAAAGAACATCCTTACAGAAAAAATATGAGCATTAAAGACAATAAAGCTTTATATGAATATTGGTACAACGGTGGAGGAATGAACTTTGGTAATTTTTCTAAATATATTAATGTTAATATTTTAAAAAGATCAAATGAAACAATTGGTAATGCTTTTATAATTCCTGAAGAAGGGATTTATCATCCTAAATTTCCATCTTTAGTATTTAAAGATCTTGAATCATATGCAAAATATTTTAAAATAGATTTAGAAAATCACCAACCATTAATTGCAATTGGTATGCATAGATCATCATTAAGTTCTGAGAATTTAGAACATATTAATGCAATGATTAAATATATTGAAGATAAAGGTTACCAAACATTACCATACTTTACAAGAGTAACTGGGGATGATTTTGTGGGTGAAAAATTCTTAAGATATAAAAACAAAACTATTGTTGATGTATTAGTAAACTTCCAGATTATGATTATTGATCATGAAAGTTTAAGAGAAAAATACGCAAAACTTAATATTCCTATTTTACATGCTTTATATTATGGAGAAGGTTCAGTAGAAGAGTGGAGAAAAGATAGAAATGGAATTGCATTTCCTATGATTCCTATGTCTTATGTTATTCCTGAAACTATTGGTTATATTGATGCACTAATAGTGGCAGCTTATGATAACGTTACTAAAAAACTAGTTCCTATTAAAGAACAAATTGCTGCAATGGCTAATAAAGCTATGAATTTATCTGTATTAAGAAACAAAGCTAATAAAGATAAAAAAGTTGCAATTATGTTTTATAACTATCCTGCAGGGGTTAGTAATATGGGAGCCGCTTTTTTGAATACTCCAAAATCAATTGCACTTCTTATGCAGAATATGAAAAAAGCTGGATATACAACTGTAACTCATGATGATACATGGTTTAAAAATGAATCTTTAAAAACTCTAAAAGCTTATTATGAAAAAGGTCATGATAAACAAATGTTAGAAGATGGATCGGCAGCTTTATATCCTTATGAAGATTATATTAAGTTTTTTAGAGCTCTTCCTTATGAAACTCAACGAAGTATTAATAAAATCTGGAAAAGTCCAAGATATTCAAAAATGATTGTAAGAGTTGATAATAAAAAGTACTTTTTAATTCCTCGTGTTAAAGTTGGAAATGTAATTGTTATGCCTCAACCTAGACGTGCTGAGAGAGTTGATAAAATGATTAACAAGTTAAAAAAACTTAAAGATGAAGATAAAAAACTATGGCATGACCCAATTGTTCCTTTATCTCATTCATATTTAGCTTCATATCTTTATGTTAGACAAACATTTAAAGCTGATGCTTTAATACATTTTGGGACGCATGGAACTCAAGAATGGATGCCTGGAAAAGAAAGAGGTCTTAGTGTTACGGATTCTCCACTTTTAGCTATAGGAGATATTCCTATAATTTATCCTTATATTACAAATAACTTAGCTGAAGCAATTCAAGCTAAAAGAAGAGGCCGAGCTACTATTATTTCTCATCAAACTCCACCATTTGGTATTTCTGGTACTTATAATGAGTTAGGTGAAATTATGGATTTAATTAACCAATATAGATCTGTTGATGATGGAATGTTAAAAGGAAATCTAAAAAAAGATATTTCTGCTTTATGTATAAAGATGAATATTCACAAAGATACTGAATTTTCTGAATCAGATGTAAATCTTAAATTTGATAAATTTATATCTACTGTTGAAGATTTTGTACTTGGTATGAGCGGTGCAGCACAACCTTTAGGAATGCATACATTTGGAACAATTGCTAAAAAAGAATTTTTAATTACTACATTAATGCAAATGATGGGTAAAGACTTTTTAGTTAAAGCGGATGGAAAACAATATTTTGCAAAAGATTATAAATTAATTAAAGAATCAAAAGCTTATATTATGGTAAAAGAATTTATTTATGAAAATAAAAGTTTAGATTTATTAGAAGATAAAGAATTTATATCTTATTTAAGAATAGGGCTGGATTATTATAATAACTTTAAAAATAATCAAGAAACTAAAAACTTATTAAGATCTTTAAATGCTGAGTATATTAAACCAGGAATTGGTGGAGATCCAATAAGAAATCCAGCTTCAATTCCAACAGGAAGTAATATGTATGGTTTTGATCCTACTAAAGTTCCCACAAAAGCAGCATTTAAAACTGGTAAAAAATTAATGAAAGATTTTGTTGAAAATTATTATAATGATAATGGTAAATATCCAACAAAATTAACATTTAATTTATGGTCTTTAGAGACAATGAGACATCAAGGTGTTTTAGAATCACAAATTCTTGCAGCTATGGGATTAAAACCAATTTGGAATGAAACAGGTATTTCTAATACTTTTGTTCAAAATATGGCAAAACAAGAATTACAAAGATATATTGGTGTTACTATGGCTACATGGTTTTCAAAACTTGTAACTATGCCTAGAATTGAATATGCTTTAAGTTTTACAAAAGAAGATACTTTAAAAGTTATGAAAAAAATGATTAGACATGCTTCAAAAACTGCTAAAGGTACTATAGAAGATGTTGAAATTATTCCATATTCAGAACTTAAAAGACCTAGAATTGATGTTATTATTTCAGCAACTGGATTATATAGAGATGCTTTTCCTCAGACTATGGAAGTTTTAGCTAAAGCTATTAAAAAAATATCTGAATTAAAAGAAGAAAATAACCATGTTTATTTAAATTCATTAAAGATTAGAAAAAACTTAGAAGCTAAAAATATTGATCCCGAAGAAGCTTTAAGATTATCATCTATTAGAATTTTCTCTAATAAAACAGGAGCTTATAACTCTGGTATGGAAGATGTAGATCAAAGTGGTAAATGGGATGGAGAAGATAGATTAATGGAAAACTTCTTCGAAGATAAAGGTTATTATTTTGGAGCAGATAAAAGTAAGTGGAACCAAAAAATTGATGGTGTAAATTTATTTGCACAGAATTTATCGGGAACACAAAGTATTATTTTCTCAAGAACGTCAAATCTTTATGGTTTATTAACTTCTGATGATCCATACCAACATTTTGGTTCACTATCTATGGCCGTACGTCAGTTAGATGGTAAAAGTCCAAAAACATATATTGCAAACTTAAGAGACCCAAATGGTGCAAAAATTCAGTCAACTTCAGAGTTTATGGCACAAGAATTAAGAAGCAGATATTTTCATCCTAAATGGATTAAAGCTATGAAAGATGAAGGTTATTCTGGAACTGTTGGTGTTTTAGATGTTGTTAAAAACTTCTGGGGATGGCAAGTTGTTGATCCTGATGTTGTAAGAGATGACCAATGGCAAGAATTTGTTGAAGTTTATATTGATGATAAATATGACATGGATTTAAAAGAATGGTTTGAAGAAAATAATCCTGACTCTTTAGCTCAAATAACTGAAACAATGTTAGAAGCTGCTAGAAAAGGTTATTGGAAAACTGATGATAAAACTATTAAAAAACTTGTAAAAGTTTATAAAGATTTAGAAAAAGATCATAATGTTAAGAGTTTTAATATGGAGTTTAATAAATATCTTCAAAATAAAGCTGTTGGTTTTGGATTAGCTAACCCTTTAAAATCAAAAGGCAAAAAAGCTTCACAACAATCTTCGAAAAGTGTTAAGTCAGCAAAAGCTGCAAAATTAGCAAAACCTGCTAAACCTAAGATTAAGGGTCAGAAGTTAGAAAAAGTTCAACAACAAATTGTTAAACAAGATTTTTCTGCAATCTACTCATTATTATTTTTATTTTGTATCCTATTTTCAGGATCATATTACGGACATAAAAGAGATATCTAATCTCTTTTATGGTTATTTTAAAGGAAGTTAATGTTAAAAAACATACTTAATGTTTTTTTAGAAAAAAGTCATTTAAATCACTTGTTATTTGTTTTTTTAATTATTTTATCTGTTATCTCATATAACAACTTAGCAAAAGAGATGTTTCCTTCTCATGCATTAGATACAATAATTATAAAAGGAAATTATTCTGGTTCAAGTTCAAGTGTCTTAGATAAATTAATTGTTCACGATATTGAAAAAATATTAGATGATAATATTTATACAGAAAAAATAAAAAGTGAAATAATAAATTCTTCTTATACTATTACTGCAAACATAAATGATAAGACTAAAAAACAAAATGTAATTACATTTTTCCACGACCTCAAAACATGTAATCTCACATCCTTGACTTACTATATAAATACTGAAAAACAAGGTCCCATTGCACACCAAAGAGGTGTGGTGGGTCGATATTACTTCTTAGAAACCAGT
>JABSON010000153.1 GCA_013215915.1 Campylobacteraceae bacterium
TTCTTTAGAAAATAATATTCTTATTATAGATGATACAGGAATAGGGATATCGCCAAATAAACTAAAAGATATATATAAAAGATACTATAGAGCAACAGATGAACAAGGTGGTTTTGGCATTGGTTTAAATATTGTTAATCATATATGTAAAAGATATAATATAAAAATATCTGTTAAATCTAAAGAAAAAGCTTTTACTCAATTTACTTTAAAATTCTAAAATTATTTATAAAACTTAATACTCTACTTAATCTGCACACTAATTACACACTTAAATAATAAAATCTCCTCATCAAAAGGGGAAATAATGAACAAACTAACAAATATATTTATAGGTCTAAGTTTTTTAAGTGTTTCTGCATTTGCAGAAAGTAATGATCATATGGGTAATCATATGCATGAGGGTAAAATAACTAATCATATGGTTATGATGAAAGACATGGAGCATTCAAAAATGATGAAAGATATGAAAATCTATCATCATATTATGAAAAGTAGTTCTTATATTGTTAATTTAGAATCAATTAAACCATTAAAAGATGGTAAAAATAATATGTCTCTTATCTTTAGTAAAAACTCAGAAGTAGTGAAAATTAAAGACCTTTCTATTAAGTTCTTTATGCCTTCAATGCCTGGAATGGATTTTGTTCTTAAACCCAAAGAAATTGAAAAAATTTATAATATGATGGTTAATTTTTCAATGATGGGTCAATGGGATTATGAAATTATGTTTAAATCATTTGATGGAAAAAAACATATAACAAAAGGCAGTGTGAATTTAAAATGATTTGTAAATCATTAATACTTTCATCATTATTGATTACATTAAGTTTTTCACAAGAGCTTGATGTACTCAAAGATAATAAGATATTATCTTTAGAAAAAGTTATTAATATTTCTTTAAAGAATGACCCTTCTTTACAAAAAAGTATTTATATAGAAGAATCTTTTAAATCAAAAAGTAAAGCATCAAACTCATATATGAATCCAAAAATATCTTTTAATCTACTAAATATCCCTAGTGATACTTTCGATATAAAACAAGAAGCTATGACACAATTTAAAATTGGTATTTCTCAAGTGTTTCCTCGGGGTAATACTTTAGAGTTAAAAGAAAAAAAGTTTGTTTTGAAAGCAGATATATTACCTTACCAAAGAGAAAATGAGAAAATTAGATTAAGTATTAATATTTCAAATGCATATTTAGAATCGTATAAGAATCAGGAATTAATAAATATTTTAGAAGAAAAAAGAGTTTTATTAAAAGAATTAGTATCTTTTCTTGAATCTTCATATGCAAGTAATATTGGAAAAATAAAACAAGAAAATATAATAAAAGCACAAATTGATTTAAGTAATATTGTTGATAAACTAACTATTCTTATACAAAGAAAAGAGTCATCTGTATATACTTTATCTCAATGGTTTTATACTTATACTTCAAAAGACGAATTAGAAAATTTAAATTTTGACTTATCTTCTATATTTTTATCTTCAAATATAAATAATATTAAACTTATTAAAAAAGATGTATTAGATAAATCTTTTAATGCAAAAGATTTAGAAAAATATTTTAACGAACTTCCGTTATTTAAAAGTATTGAAAAAAGTGTTGAAGAAAATAAAAACGATGTATTAATTGCACAAGAATCTTTAAACGCTCAATTTACTTTATCAGCTGCTTATGCTTATAGACCGGACTCTAAAAACGGATATGAAAGATCAGACCTTTTATCAGTTGGTCTTACAATTGATTTTCCTTTATTCTCTTCATCGTCTCAAGTAGAGAACATAAAAGTTGCAAAACTTAATACTCAAGTTTTAAGAATGAAAAAAAGAGAAAAAATGCATGAGTTAATGATTTCATTTAAAAAAACTAAAAACAATATATTAAGATTAAAAGAAAGAAACACTTTATATAAAGACAAATTATTAGTACAAGTAAAAGAACAAATAGAATCTTCTTTATATTCTTATAATTCAGATAATGGTTCATTTTTAGATCTCATAAAATCTAAAATACTCTATCTTAATTTAAAAAGTGAGAGTTTAAAAATAAAAATAGAAATTCAAAAAAATATAATTAATATAAATTATTTTTTTGCTAATAATGCAGAAGAGATAATTAGATTTAAAGGAAAATTATAATGAAAATAACTTCAATAATATTTGGTATTTTTATAGGTTCTCTTATTACATATTTTTCAATAAATAATTCTTTTAATGAAAAAAAAGAAGCTAGTGTAAAAAATGAATTAAAACCTTTATATTGGGTAGCTCCTATGGATGCAAATTATAGAAGAGACAAAGCAGGTAAATCTCCTATGGGAATGGATTTGGTTCCCTTTTATGAACAGGAAAATAAAGGTCCAAGTGAAGGTGTAGGAACTATTACAATTTCTCCATCAGTTGTTAATAACTTAGGTGTAAGAACAGTAAGAGTAGAGAATAAAGTACTTCCATCAAGTATAAATACAGTTGCTTATGTTGATTTTAATGAAGAAAAACTAATCCATATCCACCCTAGAGTCGAAGGTTGGATTGAAAAACTTTATATTAAAGCAAGTGGAGAAAAAGTTAAAAAGAATCAAGCTCTTTATTCTCTTTATTCACCAACTTTAGTAAATGCTCAAGAAGAATATTTATTAGCTTTAAAAAGAGATAATGTACTTTTAATTAAAGCTTCAAAAAATAGACTTTTATCTTTGAATGTTCCTAAATCACTTATAAAAAGGATTTCAAGATCTAAAAGAGTTGAACAAAAAATTACTTATTATTCAAAAATTGATGGAATTATCACTAATCTAAAAATTAGAGAAGGTTTTTTTGTAAAACCTGGTACTACTATTATGTCAATTGGAAATTTAGATGAAGTATGGGTTAATGCTGAAGTATTTGAACAAGAACTTTCTTTTTTAAAAAAAGACCAAGTAGTTTTAATGACTTTAGATTATCTTCCTTCAAAAGAGTGGATTGGAAAAGTTGATTATATTTATCCAATTATTGATGCTAAAAATAGAACAATAAAAGTAAGACTTAGATTCAAAAATTCAGATGATTTATTAAAACCTGGTATGTTTGCACAAATATCAATTAATACATCTTCCCAAGAAGAAGTTTTAGTTATTCCTTCTGAATCATTAATTAGAACTGGTAACTCAAAAAGAGTTGTATTATCTTTGGGTGAAGGCAGATTTAAATCTATTGAAGTTAAAACAGGACTTATTAATAATGATTGGGTTGAGATTATTGGGGGCTTAAAAGCAGATGATAATGTTGTATCTTCTGCACAATTTTTATTAGATTCAGAATCTTCAAAAACATCTGATTTTAAAAGAATGTCTTTTATGGAAAATAAAGAAGAATCAAATAATGTTGTTTGGACAAAAGCTAAAGTTATAAAACTTATGAAAGAAGATAATGCTATAAAAGTATCTCATAGCACGATTCCTTCTTGGAAATGGCCAAAAATGACTATGAACTTTGAGATAGCAAAAGATTTAGATTTTAGTACTTTTAAAGAAGATATGGATTTAGATATACAAATTACTAAAACTAAAGATAATACGTATATTATTACGAACTTTAGAACGTATAAAGTATCTAATATTGTTTGGACTAAAGCAAAAATTGTAAAAGTAATGAAAGAAGATAATGCGATAAAAGTATCTCATAGTGCTATTGCTTCTTGGGAATGGCCAAAAATGACTATGAATTTTGAGATCTCAAAAGATTTAGATTTTGATACTTTTAAAAAAGATATGAATTTAGATATTGAGATTACAAAAACTAAAGATAATGCATACATTATCACTAATATAAAAAATATTGGTAAAACATTATGATAAAAGATATTATATATTATTCAGTTAAAAATAGGATTTTAGTATTATTAGCTACTTTAGTAATAGTATTAGCAGGACTTTTTTCTCTAAAAAACACAGCAGTTGATGCTTTACCTGATTTATCTGATGTTCAAGTAATTATTAAAACATCATATCCAGGACAAGCTCCTCAAGTTGTTGAAGATCAAGTGACTTATCCTTTAACTACTGCTATGTTATCAGTTCCTGGAGCTGTAACTGTAAGAGGTTATTCATTTTTTGGCGATTCATATGTATATGTTATTTTCGATGAAGATACAGATTTATATTGGGCAAGATCTAGAGTATTAGAATACTTATCTCAAGTATCTTCTTCTTTACCTAAAAATGCAAAAACTCAATTAGGTCCAGATGCAACTGGTGTTGGGTGGATTTATTTATATGCCTTGCAAGATAAAACCGGAAAACATGATTTATCACAGTTAAGATCTATTCAAGATTGGTTCTTAAAATATGAACTTCAAACAGTTCCTGGTGTTTCAGAAGTATCAGTATTAGGTGGTATGGTTAAACAATATCAAGTTAATGTTGATCCTGATAAATTAAGAGCTTTAAATATTCCTTTATCTTTAATTCATACAGCTATTAAAGAAGCGAATCAAGAAGTAGGCGCATCTGTAATTGAAATGGCAGAAGCTGAGTACATGCTAAGAATTACTGGTTACTTAAAAAATAAAGAAGATATTGGAAATATTCCATTAGGTATGAATGTAAAATCTAGGCCATTATTATTAAAAGATGTAGCACACATTGATATAGGACCTCAAAGTAGAAGAGGTATTGCTGAACTTAATGGAGAGGGTGAAGTGGTTGGGGGTATTGTTGTTATGCGTTATGGTGAAAATGCGCAAAAAACAATTGAATTAGTAAAAGAAAAACTAGAAAAACTAAAAAAAGGCCTTCCTGAAGGTGTAGAAATCGTAACTGTTTATGATAGAAGTAAACTGATTAATTCTGCTGTTTCTAACCTTTCATTTAAACTATTAGAAGAGTTTGGAGTAGTTGCTTTAGTATGTATTTTATTTTTATTCCATGTTCGTTCATCTTTAGTGGCTATTGTTTCTTTACCTGTTGGAATTTTAATTGCTTTTATTATTATGTATATGCAAGGACTTAATGCAAATATTATGTCATTAGGTGGAATTGCTATTGCTATTGGAGCAATGATTGATGGAGCCATTGTAATGATTGAGAATATGCATAAACATATGGAACGAACACCTTTAACTGATGAGAATCGATGGAGAATAGTTGCACAGTCAGCTAGTGAAGTTGGACCTGCCTTATTTTTCTCGCTTCTTATAATTACAGTATCTTTTGTTCCTGTATTTACTCTTGAAGCACAAGAAGGAAGAATGTTTGCACCTTTAGCATTTACAAAAACTTATGCAATGGCAGCAGCTGCTGTTTTAGCCATTACTTTAGTTCCCGTTCTCATGGGATATTTTATTAGAGGAAAAGTAATAGCAGAGCATAAAAATCCTATTAATAAAGCTTTGACATCTATATATATGCCAGCTTTAAAAATGGTTTTAAGATTTCCTAAGATGACAATTTTATCTTCTATTCTTATTTTATTTGTTGGTTTATGGCCTTTAAACAAAATTGGATCTGAATTTATTCCTCCTTTAGATGAGGGTGATTTAATGTATATGCCTACAACTTATCCTGGAATCTCAATTGGAAAAGCAAGAGAGTTATTACAACAAACTAATAAATTAATAAAAACTCTTCCAGAAGTTCAAACAGTATTTGGAAAAGTAGGACGAGCAGAAACAGCAACTGATCCAGCACCTTTAACAATGATTGAAACATTTATTCAATTCAAACCTAAAGATCAATGGAGAGAAGGCCTAACAGTAGATGGTATTAAAAAAGAACTTGATTCCCTTGTTAAATTGCCAGGGCTAACAAATGCTTGGGTAATGCCTATTAAAACTAGAATTGATATGTTAGCAACAGGAATTAAAACTCCTATTGGTATCAAAATAGCAGGTCCAAAATTAGATGTAATGCAAGATATTGGAAAAGAATTAGAAATTATTATAAATGAACTTAAAGGGACCACTTCTGTTTATTCTGAAAGAGTAGCAGGGGGACGATATATTAAAGTAGATATAAACAGAGTTAAAGCTGCAAGATACGGTTTAAGTATTAAATATTTACAAAAAATAGTTTCATCTGCAGTAGGAGGGATGAATGTATCTTATACAGTTGAAGGATTAGAGAGATATCCAATTAATCTAAGATACCCACAAGATTATAGAAAATCTCCTGAATCTTTAGCTTTATTGCCAATTATTACACCAAATGGTCAAAAAATTACTTTAGGCGATGTATCTAGCATATTAATAGAAGATGGACCTCCTGGAATTAAAAGTGAAAATGCAAGATTAAATGCTTGGGTTTTTATTGATATTGAAGGAATTGATATTGGAACTTATGTTGTAAATGCTCAAAATCTTGTAGAAGAAAGATTAGTTTTACCAGCAGGTTATTCAATTACATGGTCTGGACAATATGAATATATGCAAAGAGCTAAAGAAAAACTTACATATGTAATTCCATTTACCTTGATTATTATTATGGTTTTATTATATGCTAACTTTAGAAACTTAGTTGAAGTTGGAATTATTATGGGTACTTTACCTTTTGCAATGATAGGAAGTATTTGGCTTATGTATGTTCAAGGATTTAATTTCTCAGTTGCCGTGGCTGTTGGATTTATTGCATTAGCTGGAGTTGCTGTAGAAATTGGTGTTATTATGTTAGTTTATTTGAACCAAGCATATAATTTAATGATTGAAAAATGTGAAGCTCAAAATGTACTTCCAAGAGAAGAAACATTAAGACATGCCATTTTACACGGAGCTGGTATGAGAGTTAGACCTGTAATTATGACAGCAACAGCTGTAATTGCAGGATTATTACCAATTTTATATGGAACGGGAACTGGTTCTGAAGTAATGAGTAGAATTGCTGCCCCTATGGTAGGTGGAATGTTTTCAGCAGTAGTACTTACTTTATTAGTATTACCAGTTATATATTTTATATGGAAAAGAAGAGATGTAAACAAACTTCAAGAAGATTGTTTGATAGAATTAGAAAAAACAAATTAATATAAGAAGCTCTGCTTCTTATATTTAAAACTACTTATATTCTGCAATAAATAACTATAAACATTACTATAAGGACTGTTTAATCTAAATAAATAAGAATTTAGCAATTTAAGCTACATTTATGCTTGAACCCTTGACATCCAAAGCCCATTACCCTATAATTCCCATCCAAATCAAGTGTG
>JABSON010000154.1 GCA_013215915.1 Campylobacteraceae bacterium
AAAATACTTTAATAAATTTAGAAAATATTATTAAAAATAAAAAAGATTCTACTTCTATTATTTCTCATATTAAAAAAGAAGAATTAAAAATAAATGTTGAAGAACTTAATAAAAAACTAAATAAGAAAATTAAAGCTGAAGATAAAAAACTTGCAGATGAAAAAAAAGCTAAAGATTTAGTGGAAGACAAAAAACTTGAAAAAGAAAAAGCTGCCAAAATTGCAAAAGATAAAAAAGAAGCTGAAGATAAAAAACTTGCAGATGAAAAAAAAGCTAAAGATAAAAAACTTGCAGATGAAAAAAAAGCCCCAATTATTTCTAATGCAAGTTACTCAAATACTTCAAGTACAAGTAGAAAAGTTATTGTAACTTTTACATCAGATGATGATGATTTAATAACACCAATATCTTGGGTAAAAGATGGAAATACTTTTAAAAAGAGTTTTTCTTCAAATACTAATGAAACTGTAGGTTTTATAAATGAGTCTGGTAATAAGACAGATAAAAATATTTTAATTACTAATATTTATAATCCTAATGATGAAACTTTTACTTTTAATGGAAAAGATTATAAAAAAGTCAATTCTTCAAAAACTACAAGAACTTGGTTAGACAGAAACTTAGGTGCAAGTGAAGTTTGTAATAATACAAATAATACTCAATGTTCAGGTGACTACTTCCAATGGGGAAGAAAAGCAAATGGACATGAAAAAATAAATTCAACAGTAAGTACAGAAGAAATAGATGAAGATAGTTTGAACAATGACTCTTTTATTAATAATATGAGTGCTCCTTTTACTTGGAGAAATACTAAGGATGATACTTTGTGGCTAGGGAACAATGCCATAAATTCAATATGTCCAGATGGATATAGAGTTCCTTCAAAATACGAACTTGAAGCAGAATTTACTTTTGACAGTACAAAATCTCCTTTAAATAATATTTTAAAAATACCATTATCATCTTTTAGAAAGGCTTCAGGTAAATTAGATACATCAAATCATTCTTATCTTTGGACAAGTGATACAAAATCAACTATTGGTTCTTTTGATGCAATTGTTTTAAAGTTTGATAATAAAATTACTTATCCCATTGTAAATACTATATTAGGTATACCTGTAAGATGTATAAAAGAATATGAAGATAATGTAAAAGCAATACTTATTAGTATCAAATCAGGAAATATAGAATTAACAAACAATTCAAATAATATTTCAACTACAGAAGATATCACATTAGTATTTTCAGAAGATATAAGATTTGATCAAGCCACAGGAATAAACCTAATATTAAAAAAAGTTGGTAGAAATCAATCAAAAGTTAAATATTCAAATAAAATTGTTACTTTTTATAGTAACTTTGGTACATTTTTAGACCATGATAGTACATATACATTAACAATTACTAGCGGAATTAAAGATATATATGGGAATTCTTTTGATGAAAAAATAATCACATTTAAAACAGAAGCTACTCCTGATACAACTTTACCAATGATTGATTATTCACAATCTACATTTGATAAAGATAGTTCACATAGCAAAAATAAAGATGTAAGCATAAACGCTCCAATAATAATTTCATTTAATGAACTTATTAAAGTAGATACAATTAATAAAACAAATATATCAATTAACAATGTTGATAATTATACTTTAAAAATAAATGATGATAAAAAATCATTTACTATTACTTTTGATGATAATTTAGATTATTCTACAAACTATGATTTGACTTTAAATGAAAATATTACAGATTTAGCAGGTAATAAATTAAATGGTTCTAATTATAGTTCAAATGCCTCACAATCAAAAACAATTGTTTTTCAAACAATTGATCAACCAGATATTAATTCTCCTGAAATAGCAAGTTATACACCAGACAGTAGTGCTGATATTAGTATTGACGCAAATATCATAATTGTATTCACTGAAGGAATTCTATCTTATGCATTTAATGTAATATTAAAAGATTCTCTAAATACAATTATTGAAACAAATTTAATTTATATGGAAAGTACAAACACTTTAACAATTAACCCAAAAGAGAATCTAATTAAAGACATGTCTTATACTCTTACTTTAAGAAGTGGAATTACAGATAAAGCGCTAAGCCCAAATAATTTATCTCAAAGAGAAATAACTTTTACTCCAAGTATTGAAGAAAACACATTTTGTAAAGGTAAAGAAATTGATGGAGTTTGTTATGAAGTTTCAACTGAAAAATTAGCTTGGAATGATGCAAAAGAATTTTGTAAAACTAAAAATATGTCTTTAGTTCAAAAAGATAGTATTTCAGATTGGGTATCTTTTGCATCAAAAGATAAAATGAATTTAAAGTTAGAAGAAAGTAAATCTTATTGGTTAAACTATACAGATAATAATTACAATATTCTGAAATACAATGCATGGCTTAGTCCAAATTGGAAAATATCAACAGCTTCAGAAACTAGTGAAAAACACTACATTTGTAAAAAAGATTCTATTGCTCCTTCTCTAGAATTAATTAAACCACAATCAATTGATAGTATTTCTACTAAAACTAAATTTAAAATATTATTTACAGAAGATGTTCAAAATGTAAATAATGCAAATATAATTTTAGTAAATAATTCAAATTCAAATATTATTCAAATTGATATTGAATATACAAATAGATTATTAACAATAACACCACAAAATGATTTAGATATTAGTAATTCATATACACTTACAATTAAAAGTGGAATTACAGATTTATACTCAAACAAACTCATAGAAAAAAGTTTTAATTTTACAACTAGTGATGGAGTTTCAACTTGTGATGGTTATTTATCAGAAGATAATATTTGTTATAAATTATCAGAAGATAAAAAAACTTGGACAGATGCTAAAGCTTTTTGTGAAAATATAAATATGTCTTTAATAACTAAAGACACAAATACAAACTGGAAAGAATTAGATACTAATTTAGAATTAAAGAAGGGTTCATATGATAAGTATTGGTTAAATGAAAAAAAAGATAAAAATAATTCATTAGTATTAAAATATAGTCAGTATTCACAAATAAAATGGCAAAAAGCTGATTATTCAATAATAAGTTCTTACAACTTTATTTGTATGAGTGATCAAATTTCTCCACTAATTAAATCAAGTACTCCTTCTCATGATGATGTAGATGTATCAACAAAAGCGAGTATAAACTTAACGTTCAATAAAGAAATAAAAAATCATACTAATAATATTTCATTATTAATAGATGGTTCAGATAGTGAAATAACAAAAACCATAACATACAATAATAAAGTATTAACAATTAAACCTTCAGAAAATTTTACTACATCTACAAAATATAGAGTTATTCTTAACTCAGGAATTACTGATTTATATGGAAATGCATTAAATGAAAAAATTATCACATTTACGACTAGCGATGCAGCTTCTAATTGTGATGGATATGAAGAAAATGAAAAGTGTTATTATCTTTTCAAAACTAAGATACAGTCATATTCACTAGATAAAAAATATAATATTCCAGAAACTTTAAATTGGATTAAACTTTCAACAACACTACAACTTGATCCAAATAATTACTATTACATTGGGAAATTTGGGTATAGCACTAAAAAAATAAGAAATGGAAAAATTGATTCAGGTGGTTATTCATCTTATTATTCAATTAGAGAAAGAAAATAAAAGAAGAGAAATAGCTCTTCTTTAAGAAAATAGAATTGAGTCCTTTAGTAGGATTCAGTTCTGTTTTATTATTGATAATAATAATTATTAATAAGAAAATAAGATAAAAAAGGAGAGAGAATGAAAATTAAACAGATTATTAAAAGTACAGGTATTGCTATAACTACAGCAGCACTATTAATTGCTTGTGGAGGTAGTGAAAGTAGTGGAGAAAGTAATTCTGCTACTAATATAAAAGCTAGTCATAAAACTACTAATACAGAAAGTAGTTATAAAACTACAAAAAGTCAATTTATTGATGCAGTTGTTTCTGGAGTTAAGTATGTTAATGAAGATGGTACTAGTGGATTTACTACTAGTGATGGTTATTTTAATTATACAGCTGGAACTACTAAGTTTTATGTTGGGGGTATAGAAATTGGTTCTATCTCAAAAATCAATAATGATAAAAAAACTTTTATCCAAGATGTTGTAGGTGTTGACAGAAGTAATATTGCTCATCCAAGTGTATTAAAAATAGCACAATTTTTACAAACAATTGATAGTGATGAAACTACAGATGAAATTGAAATTGGGGATAATTATAAAAAGTTTGAAAATATAACAGCAAATTTGCAAATTACTGATATTAAAAATTTAGTAAGTAAACAAGGTTTTGAACTTAAAGATATGTCTAAAGTAAAAGAACACTTAATAAGAGTTCTAAATAAGAATAATATTACAGTAGATACGCAAGATCTAAGAATATTAAGTACTAATGGTGATAATATTATAAATGTAAATGATAGTATAACTATAGTTTTTGATGATAAATTACTAATTGAATCAATTAATAATAAAAACTTTTTATTACAAGATACAAATGCTGTAAATATAGATTACTCTATTTCATATAATGCATTAGCTAAGTCTATTAGTATTAAACCTACAAAAGCTTTAGACTTTAATTCAACTTACTCTTTAACAATTAAAACAGATTTAAAAGATAAAGCAAGTAATTCTTTAGCACAAGAAAAAGTTATAAGTATTAAAACTGCAACTAATGTTGATAGTAAAAAACCTACTGTTACTTTAATATCAAATACTACAGATTTAAAACTATCTGATTCAATAAAAATTGAATTTTCTGAAGAAATAAAAAATTACAAAGAAAATATTTTTTTAAAAGATAGTGATAATACTAATGTAGAATTAAAAACTTTTATTTATGATAATGTTAGTAATATTTTAACGATTACTCCATTATTAAATTTAAATGCAGATTCTACATATACTTTAAAAATTTCATCTTCTTTAATTGATATGTCAGGACTAGAATTAGAAACAGACAATAATGATTATAAAGAATTTACTTTAAAAACAATAGATTTAGCTGATGCTACACCTTTAAGTATTACAAAAACATCACTAGATACAGAAAAAGGTGGACTTGCAGTTAACACTAAAATTAGCATTACTTTTTCTAAAGAAATAGATAAAAAAACACTTAAAGATAATATCATTATTACAGATGATGTAGATAACTTAACAAAATATTTAACATTTTATATTGATGATAAAACAATTACAATTAGTCATTCAACAGATTTTGAAAATGCAAAAGCTTATACATTAAAATTATTAACAGGACTAAAAGATAAAAATGGTTTAGAACTTGATGTTCTAAAAACTTATAATTTTACAACTGCATCAGTAGTTGATAAAATAAATCCTGATATTATTGATCAAAGCATAAAAGATAAAGCTAACTATATATCTATAGAACCAACTTTTACTTTTACTTTTAATGAAGAATTAGATCAAAGTACTCTAAATAATTCTTTTGAACTAAGAGATTCAAAGTTTAAGAAAGTTGAAATTAATTTTACATATATAAATAAAGTTATTTCTATTACTCCAAAAAGTAATTTAGAAAACTCAACTATATATACTTTAATACTTAAATCAACAATTAAAGATTTAGCTTCAAATAATTTTGATGGTAATCCATGGTTGGCAGGACTTCGTAATAAAGAAATAACTTTTACTACTATTGCTGATGTAAGTAATACAAGTAAACCAACACTTTTAAGTCCTCAAGACTTAGGAACAGTTGCCCAAGATAGCGATATAGAAATTACTTTTTCAAAAGAATTGAAAGATATTGATAACAATTCTTTTATTCTTCCTTCTGGATATTTTTTCAAATCTTATTTAAAGAAAACAGTACTCTTCTCTTCATCAAGTTATGTTAAATATGATACAGACTATTCTATTACTTTAAAAGCAAATATTTCAGATTTATCTGAAAATACTTTAGGATCTGATACGATTATTACTTTTAAAACTCAAGCAGAAGTAGATAAGAAAAAACCAACTATTTCTAATATTATTCCAAGTAATAACAGTAAAAATGTAAAAGTTGATAGTGATATTGTAATAAATTTCTCAGAAGCAATTAAACTTGAGAGTATAACAAGTAACAATATTCAATTATTTCAAATTCTTGAACCTATTGAAGGAAGTAAAACAGATAATCTAGGTTCTAATATTATAAGTCAATCTGATTTTACTCTTACTTCAAATAAACTTACTATAAATCTATCAAATGATTTAGATCTTAATAGTGAATATAAACTTGTAATTATTAAAAATGGTATTAAAGATTTAAGTTCAAACTATTTTAAGGGTTCAGATTCTCTAATTAATGCAGATTATACATCAAATTTTTCAACAGTGAAAGAATTGTCAACTACTACTTGTAGTGATGGATATATAGATTATCTAAATAAATGTTACAAAGTATTTACACAAAAAAAATCTCATTCAAATGCACTTTCAACTTGTAATGGTGGTTCTTTAGTATCTACAAGTTTATTTAACAAGGGTGGATTTAATATTGCTTTAGGTAATGAATTTGCTTCAGCATTACAATTAGAAAAAGATTCTTATTGGCTTAAGAATACATTCTCACAATTTGGAAGAGATAATGCATATCTTTTAAATGTTTCTACTTTTATGAGAGATCTATCTACTTCACTTAAAGATAGAGAGACAAAAGAAGAACATAAATTTATTTGCCAAAAAGATTAAGGAATAAAAATGAACAATATAATTAAAAGCCTTTCTATTATTTGCGCTTCATTAATTTTAAGTGCTTGTCAAGGTTCAAAAGACGAACAAAGTACTAGTAATAATATTAAAAGTACTAATGAAAATACCTTAACAGTAAATAGTAGTGATAAAATCAAAAGTACTTCTTATAGTTTAAGATCAGTTAGTCCTAGAAATAATACTTCAGATGTATTAACAAATGAAGATATTATTTTAGACTTTTCTATTAATATAAATTCTGATATTTTAATAAAGAATAATTTCATTATTAG
>JABSON010000155.1 GCA_013215915.1 Campylobacteraceae bacterium
CAAGCTCTTCATCGCTGATAATACTGCAGGGTCCCCTTGACGGAAACGTAGGCCGTTGCCAGATTTAAGTATTTTTTTACAAGCTTATATGAAATTCAACTTTGTTGTTTTTTATATAAGCTTTTTTTTTGCCTGAAAATCAGAAAAAACACCAAAAAGTGACAAATGGGTCAGGTTCCATTTGTCACTTTTCTATTATTCAATAGGGGTAGAACTCAAGAAGCCTCTTTATTAACTAATTATTCAGTGCTACCATTATTTCCGTTTTTCCCATATCTTTTATTATCATTTGAGTATTTATTATTATCACCATCTATTTTGTCATGTAAATACCAATCATCAAATAATAAACCTTCAGAATACACCCAATCATCAAAATGAATATATGTTTCACTTATATTTGTTCTTTCAGTAGGATAAGAAAATGATGTTGGAATTAAAAGTGCCCAAGGTCTATCGGATGATGTTTTATATGTAATGTTATTATTAATATCTGAGGCATCATCTTGGGTATCAAATAGGCTAAAATCAACTAAAGAAGTAGGAAGAAAGTTTGGTAAATGAACTTCTGTATATAATGTTTCTCCATTATTAATTGTAATAAATGGGTTATAAGGAGGGCTTTTTAATAATTGAGCTTCATTAAATATTATACTTGCTTTTATTACAGGATGATTAACACTAGGTCTATTTTTACATATATTAATATATCTATTATATAAATCATTACACAATGGAAATTGTCCAGAAGTACTTGAGAAGTCTGTATAATTTGGCATTTCTTTAAAAGATTTAACTGCATCTGTAAAAAAAGTTATAATTGTTTTGTCATTATCTGAAGAAATCATATTTTCTGACGTTTCTACGCCATTAATTAAAAAAACTGCGGATTGTATATTTTGAATATTTGCATCTATTTGAATTGAAAAACCATTTGTATAAAAAGCACCACTTGCTATTAATGTTGTTTCAATACTTAGTTCTTTAATTTTATTGGAATTATCTTTTATCTCTAAAATATGAAGGTCAACTATTAAATCATTCATATCATAATCACCTTCTCGTGGCCACATATCTTCAAATATTATACTTGCATTATCACCAACACTTGGGTAATGTGTAGTATAAACTCTAGAAGCATCATTAGGGAATTCATCAAATGCATCACTCACTCCATCATTGTCAGAATCAGTTTCTAATGGTGCTTGAGAAAAATTACCATTATCAGATGTTAATGCAGTCATAGGGTTAGTAGAAAAAGAAAATAAAACATCATTAAAATCATTATCAGTTGCATAACTAGTTCTTAGTATATCTTCAAATCCCATTAATAAAATATCTCCTTCTCCAACATTAGCCCATAATAAAGCAACATGTTTATGATCTGGAACTTGCAGCGGTGAATTCTCATCATATTCTAAATTAAGAGATGATTTTGTTGAAAACATCCAATCTGTACTCAAAATTCCATTTCCTGTCCAACCATTTGATACAATAAAAAAGATTATTTTTGTATTTGCTGATAATTCTCCCAAAGAAACTGTTAATCCATATGACATTTTACCTCCACTTCCTTCAAAAGATGAATTTGGAAATATAATAACACCATCATTTTTTAATTGAGCTAATGTTGTGGGAACTGTTCTTCCTGTATTTCCATCATAAGTGTAATATCCGAGAGTATTTCTATACCCAGCACCTTCAGAGTAAAAAGTAACAAATGCTTCTGCATTTTCACTAATTAGAATATCAGCTTCATTTTGAGGAAAATACTCTGGATGACTTAACTGTGCTTGTTGTCCTTCTGGTAAAGCATAAATAAACATATTAAGTATTTCATTAGAAATTGTAAAAGGAGCAACCGCAATATCCTCTGTTTTAATTCCCGCCCCATTGATTGTATTATTATCATATGAATTAAAAAGATAATTCCAAGAGGGATCAGTTTGTGCAGGAATAAAATCTACTGAAAACATAGCTTTAATTAATAAAGCACAAAAAATTATATTTTTCATAATATTTCTCCTTTTTTGTTTATTCTTATTTCAATTAAATTAGAAATACTAATTTTTTGTCTTAGTGCATAATAAGGCACTACTATCCATATGTCTTTTACATGATTAGCAAAAGTATGCGAAATTTCAAGTTTTCCATCTTTATTAAAAACTGTAGAAATGATTTTATTATCAAGTTTTTCATACATTCCGACGCTTAAAGAAATAATATTTTGATTTTCATACAATAAGATTTGTTTATTTACTAATATCGCATCAGTAGATATTACAATTTTTACTACTTTTTGATTTGCGTAATTAAAATTATAATTTTCATTTATTTTGATATTAAATTTATCAGCCAAATTACGTTCATAATGTTTTAAAGCACCACTCCTTGTAGTAATCTTTTTATTAAGAGATAATATAATTGAAGATATTTTATTATCATGAATACTATAATTTTTGAAATACAGAATCTCTTTTTTAAAGGCATTATGAGTTTTACTTGTAATTGAAATATTGTTATAAGGATTATTATCTTCATCTAAAGATTGTAATAATTGAATAAGTTCAATGACTCTTTTATGTCTTGTATTTTCTCTTTTAATTTTAAGTATTTCAGATGCTAATACATATTTATCTTTATTTATAGATTTTGCATTAATCTCACCTATAACTAAGTCTCCAATTTTAAATACAATATCACATGAATCTTTATAATAAAATTTACCAGATTCTTCTGTTAATCCTGTTATGTCATTACATGTATATGAAATACCTTCGACAGCGGAATCAACAAAAAAAGCATACTGTAGAGGTGATGTGCTTGTAACTGATTCATTATTACTGCCTCCACTTGAACCACAATTTGCCAAAAAGATACTAATTAAAGCAATAAATAATATTTTTTTCATAACTAACTCCTTAAATATATTCTAATAATGTAAAATGCAGAAATAATGCAGAATTATTGGTATTATATTTTTATTAAGTTAAATAATAAAAATATAAAAGGATATGAATTTGTTAGTTAAATATTAAATCTTTGTTTTGCTAAATCAAAACAACCTGTACTAATACAAATAATATTTATAAATTGAATTATAAAAGTTAATAAAATTACAGTTAGAACTAAACCTGAATCCCCATAAATAGAATCTGGCAAAGCTAAAAATACATAAGTATTAAATCTTATTTCACCTTGTACTATAGAAGTGCAATAACTTGGCTGTGAGGATATTATCTTATTAATTAGCATACAATATAAGTAAAAGAATAGATATTGTTATTAAAGCTATTAAAATGCAAGATAAACTATTTTTATTCTCTAAAGAAGCATTTTATAATTCTATACTAATTAAAGATGGTATTAAAACACAATAAGTTACTTATCTACCATTGGCAGAATTTATAAGATGGAAATTTAAATTTCTTTATAATAAATTTATTAAATGCTTAGAAATTTATATTTTATGTAGTGTATAATGTAGATTATATTATAAGAGGTAATTTATTATTAGGCTAAAAAAAAAGCTTGAAGTAAAACTCCAAGCTTTTTATTTTTGCAAATTTAAATTATTTAACTAATGCAGCTTTTGCAGCAACAACAACTACAGTAAATGCAGCAGCGTCGTTCATAGCCATATCCGCTAAGATTTTTCTATCTAATTCAATTCCAGAAAGGTGTAAACCATTAATGAATCTTGAATAAGAAATATCGTTTAATCTACAAGCAGCGTTAATTCTAACGATCCATAGTTGTCTGATATCTCTTTTTTTCTGTCTTCTATCTCTGTATGCATATACTAGAGATCTTTCTAATTGTTCTTTTGCTTTTCTAAAGTGTTTTCTTCTACCTTGAAAAAATCCTCTAGCAGCTTTTAATACTTTCTTATGTCTTTTTCTTCTAACTGTACCAGTTTTTACTCTTGGCATATCTTTCCTTTACCGTATATTATTAAAATAATAGGTGTCGATTTTATCAATCGATCTTGTCCACGTTAGTGGAGGGACTATAATTAGTAAATACTAATTATGCTAAACAAAGCATTCTTTTAACTGACATGATATCAGCTTTATGAACTAATTTTGCTCCTCTAAGATTTCTCTTAGTTTTTTGAGACATTTTAGTTAAAATGTGTGATCTATAAGCAGACCCTCTTTTGATAGTACCATTCTTCTTTACTTTAAATCTCTTTAAAGCTCCAGAATTAGTTTTCATCTTAGGCATTTTGCGTCCTTATTTAAATTTGCATTTTCTATAATAGAAAAAGTTCATCATTATACTTAAAGTTACTTTAAAGTATGTTTAAATTTAATTAAAATCGTGGAATATACATGAAGATATATTAACAGGCTTTAAAACCTGCTAATTTAGTAGAACTATTTTTTACTATTTTCGTCTTTTTTAGGAAGAGCCATCATATTAACATATCTTCCTTCTAATTTAGGTCTTTTGTCCATTACAGCTAAATCTTCAACCATTGGCCAAACTCTGTTTAAAACTTCAACACCAGCTTGAGGATGAGCCATTTCTCGTCCCTTTAAGAAAACTCTAAATTTAACATGATGTCCAGCTTCTAAAAACTCTCTTGCATGTTTAACTTTATAAGAAATATCATTTTCAGCAATTTTAACAGAAAGTTTAATCTCTTTAACAACGATTACTTTTTGGTTTTTTCTTGCTTCTTTTTTTCTTTTTTCTTGTTGGTATTTAAATTTACCATAATCCATGATTTTAGCAACTGGTGGTTTAGCATCAGGTGCGATTAAAACTAAATCTAGCCCTAAATCATCTGCAGTATTTTGTGCATCTCTTGTTGAAATAATACCATAATTAGTACCATCATCTCCAGTACATCTAACTTCTACAGCTCTGATGTCTTCATTCATAATCGCTTCGTTTTTTTTACCTCTACTCAAATTCTACTCCCGTTTTTTAATTCATTTAGCATATCCATAAACTCTTGTCTGCTAATGTTTGTTTGTTCTCTTGTTCTTCTGTTTCTTAATGCTATTGTTTGGTTCTTAACTTCTTCATCACCAATTACAACAATCATAGGAACTCTTCTTTTTTCTGCCATTCTAACTCTTTTATTCAAACTTTCGTTCATAGAATAAATTTCGCCATCAATGTCATTATAAACTAACTCTTTATTTAATTCTTTTGCATAATCTAAATGATCATCTGCTAAAGGAATAAAAATAACCTGAGTCGGTGCAATAGCAAAAGGAAATTCACCAGCACAATGTTCAGTTAAAATACCAATAAATCTTTCAAATGAACCTAGAATAGCTCTATGAATCATTACTGGTTGTTCTTTTTCACCTTCTGCATTGATGTATTCAGCTTTAAATCTTGCTGGTAAGTTCATATCTACTTGTACTGTACCACATTGCCATTTTCTACCAATTGCATCAGTAATTTTGATATCGATTTTTGGACCATAAAATGCTCCTCCACCTTCATCAATACCATAAGGAATATTGTTGTCATCTAATGCTTCCATTATTCCTTTAGTAGTTTTTTCCCAGAATTCGTCTGAACCAATAGCTTTTTCTGGTTTAGTAGAAACTTCTATTTCAAATTTAAAATCAAACATTTTCATTAAAGCATCAACAAATTCTAATACTTCAATAATAACATCTTTAACTTGACTTTCAGTACAGAAAATATGTGCATCATCTTGAGCAAATTCTCTAACTCTAAATAAACCATGCATAGCACCTGACATTTCATGTCTATGAACTACACCATATTCAAAGAATTTTATAGGAAGATCTTTATATGATACAAGTTTATTTTTAAAGATTTGAATATGTCCAATACAGTTCATTGGTTTTAAACCATATTCTTGATCATCAATAGTTGTAAAATACATATTTTCTTTATAATTTGCATAATGCCCAGATGTTTTCCACATTTCTGATTTTAAGATTTCAGGACCACGAACTGGTTGATACCCTCTAACTCTATGAGCTGTATATAAAATATGTTCTAATTTAGATCTAAGTCTTGCACCATTTGGTAACCATAAAGGTAATCCAGCTCCAACATCATCATTAAAAGCAAATAATTCTAATTCAGTACCTAGTTTTCTGTGATCTCTTTTCTGAGCTTCTTCTAACATTCTTACATAATCATGCATTTCTTTTTTGTCAAAAAAAGCAATACCATAAATTCTAGTAATCATTTCGTTTTTTTCATCACCTGCAAGATAAGCACCAGCAACTCTTGTTAATTTAAAAGTTCTAATCATTCTTGTATTTGGTAAATGAGGTCCACGACATAAATCAACAAAATCACCCTGTGTATACATAGTTAAGGTATCATCTGTGATTCTTTCAATTACTTTTAATTTTAATTCATCATTTTTAAATGTTTCAAAAAATGTTTCTCTAGTAATCTCTGATCTGGTAATAGGAAGTCTAGCATTAGCTAGTTCTTTCATTTTCTTTTCGATTTTTTTTAAATCATCATCGGTGATTTTTGATTCAACTTTAAAATCGTAATAGAATCCCTCTTTTATTACAGGTCCTACAAAAAATTTTGCGTCAGGATATAATTCCTTAATTGCTTGTGCCATTAAATGGGCACATGAATGTCTAAGAATTTCTAAAGACTCAGGCGAGTTATCAGCTCTTACTTCTTCACCACTTAGGTTTAAAGCTTCAGCTGTTTGAAGATCATAAATTTGACCATCACTTAGTATACCAATAGGTTCCAATCGTTTCCTTTTGAATTGTTTTTTTATAAATTGTTAATAGTTTAGCTTAATTGCACTTAAAATCTTTCTTAAGCAAATATAATTAAATAAATAAGTAAAAAAATGTTAGAATAATTTATGATTATAAACTTATCTAAAATTAAAACCGAAGCTTTGTTATTGTTTTGTAAAGATTTAATTAATTCATATATAAATGAAGTTAATACGAATTATGAAATTAATGATGAACTTAATACATATATTAATAACTTATCAAAAGACTTTCTAATTCACGTTACAAATTCTACTTACCCA
>JABSON010000156.1 GCA_013215915.1 Campylobacteraceae bacterium
ACTAACAGCTATAGAACACTTGTGGAAAGGGTTGAAATCAATGGGGGAAGTATAGAGAACAACACTAACTTCTAATAATATGTTTATTATACGTTTTTTTGTAACATAACCTTAATGGAGCGCTATGATTGGCTATAAATTAGTGCTGTCACGATTATTAAGAAAAAATTGCTAAATTTCAGAGCATAAAACTTTAGACATGTCTACGTCGCTGTGTTATACAATACGAAATTTGCCTAATTTATTTATAACCTTGGTGTGATATCCTATGAAGTTACTAAGTATATTATATAAATAAATAATAAGAATATGTATTTACGATATAACAATTGTTCCGATTATAATGTAGACTGATCAGGCCTGTAATACGACGTTTTTAAAGAAAACTTATTGTGGTTATTGTGGTTATATTGATAATTATTTTAGGATAAGACCAATTAAAGGCTATAGTTCTTATTTATTTCTATCAACGGTTTTACTAACAAGATTCGTTAAAAAGTGAGACTATATTCTATGACGTCACTGTTTGCGGAGTAATATCTTTAGAAGACCCTTAGAAACTTACTGGTACTCTGCAAATTTCTATATTTTCAGCAGTAAAAAAAATGAAAAATATAAAACGGTTATTATTTATTAAATCTACTATGCCTATTATTTTTATTACTACCTACAATTATAACTCAATATATAAAATATATATGAAAAATCGTAATTTTTTTAAATAGAAGCTTGTTTTAAAATTTTATCAATAATAATCATATAATCATCTTTTAATTCATCAAAATTATTATACTTATTATATTTTGTTTCTTCTATGAATTTTATAATGTCACATATACTATCTTTTTCTTCTTTTAGAAAAGACATATCTTCTTCATCTAATCTATTTTTTGAGAAATTTCGAAAATCTTTTTTTAATTCATTTATAACATCTTCAAAGTCATCTACATTAAGCTCATCTATTTTTGTAGGAATAGTCTCATTAATAAAAGCTCCGTTTGATGATAAGTTATATATTTTTATTTTATTTTTTGAAGAAAGTGTTTTTGACAATACATCTACAGAAGCTTTAAACATTCTTGTTGTAATAACCTCTTCTTTAAGATTACCTTTTACATAAAGTAGATCTTCTTTTAATGAAAAATTATCTTTGTCTTCTAAAGTTTGAATATCCTTAATATCAAATTTATTACTTCTGTAATCAATACTGTGAGTAGCTCCAGTTTCTTGATTTAAAGCTAAATCAAAACCTATCATGTATAATTCTTTTACTTCAAGATCAAGTAGTAAAGAAACTGTCATTTCTCCAACTGTAAATGCACCATTAACAGCAGAAGTTGAATGTAAAGGATTCATTACTTCAAATAAGTATAAATTATCCTTATTAATTTTATCTAAAACTCTTTGATCTGTATTCATAGAAGCTAAAACAATAGTATTTTCTAATTTAGGCATAATCTCATCTCTAAAATGTTTGTTAAATACTATATCAAATTGAGGATCTAATGTTGTTACAATATCAGGAATAATACCATATTTATATAATTTATTTAATGATGCAGCAATACAAACAATAATAAATTTACTTTTATTTTTAAGAACCCATTCAATATTCTCATCTAAAGATGGACCTGCCGCTAAAAATAAAACTCTATTTTTTTCTAATGTATAGCTTTTACCCGTAGTTGATCTAGCTTGAATTATATTATATTTATTTACACGTTCAAAAGCTAGTTTAGATATATTATCAAGTACTAAATGATGATTAAATACAGTACTTTTTGAGATAGAAATCATATCAACAATAGGATCAAAAAAAGATGAAGTATTATAATCTGTAGAATAATATTTTATACAATAATTATTATAAGGAGTGTGATTCAAAAATAACAAGAATTTATCATTAAAAGTATTTTTATCTTCCATAATAGAAAAAATAACCCTTTTATCACCTCTTGCCAGGTTAGAATAATCAACAACAAATAAAGATAATCTAAAAATCTCTAAATTCTTTTCACAAACAAAAAAAAGCTTCGCAGTAGTTCGTTCAATTAAACTAGGAATATGACGCCCTAAAAGTGTACCTATAAAAATAAACTTATCGATTTTTTTTAATTTCTTATTTTTATAATCCAACTTCTCTTTATCAAAAATATTATAAAACTCATTTATATCTTCAGTTAATTCTCTTGCAGATTTATCGAATATTGTTTCATTATCTAGCTTTTTAAACTTTTTACCATTTAATAAAGAAGGATCAAATATAGAAAAACTTCCTTTTGTATCAAGATTTATACTATTTACACTTTTATTATTTTTTTTCTTTGGTTCTTTATCATATAAATAAATATTGTGTTCTATATCATAAATATCAAAGTCACCATCATTTTGGTTAAATTCTAAAACAAAACGTTCTGTATATTCTTCTGAATTAATTGCATTTGACAAAGCATCAATTCTTTTATATAAATTGTTATCATACTCATTTAAAAAAAGTAGATTTGCATGATAGGTTGTTAATAAAGCATTTTGCAATTGCTTTTGAGCTTCTTCTTTAGACATGTTTTTTAACCTTTAATTTTATTTTTAATCCATTATAAAAGATATTATATATTAAAATCTTTTATATTTTTTTCTAGAATAGGACTTCCATATTTTAAATCATGTAGAACTTCTTTTCCTATAATTCTTCTTAAATACCTAGGATGTAAACCTATAAATGGTCTTACTGATCTAATATGATTTTCTGTAAGAATTTCACCTTCTTTAATATCCTTAACAATAAAAAGAGATCTTGCATAATGCCTTGATTTTTGTTTCTTAGCATTCATAGTATAAGATACTATTCCTAATAATTTCTCACATTCTCTTACTGCATTTATCATCTCTTTTAATTCATTTATATCTAAAGAAAAACCTACATCAGCAGCGTCTATATTTTTATTTAAAATAAAATGTTTTTCAATTATTTTAGCACCAAGAGAAACAGCGGTAATAGGACCAGTTATACCTAAAGTATGATCAGAAAAACCAACTGTTACTTTAAACTTATCTTTCATATTAGGAATAGTTAAAAGATTTGCTTCTTCTAATGGAGCAGGATAAGCAGATGTGCATTTAAGTAATATGATTTCATTATTTCCTGCTTCTTTACAAATCTTCACAGCTTCATATATTTCTTCTTCTGTAGCAATGCCTGTTGATATAATTATAGGTTTCATTTTTGAAGCAGCATAAGATATTAATTCATGATCTGTAATCTCAAAAGATGCAATTTTATACGCAATAGGATTAAATTGTTCTAAAAAATCTACTGCATTTTTATCAAAAGGACTTGAAAAAATATCAATTCCAATTTTATTAGCATAAGAAAATAATTCTTTATGCCAAGAATATGGAGTACAAGCTTTTTTATATAAATCATATAAATACTCACCTTTCCATAATCCTTCTGCTTCAAAATCTTTAGTTTTTACATCTAAAGTCAAAGAGTCAGCCGTGTAAGTTTGTAGTTTTACAGCATTTGCACCTGCTTTTTTTGCAGCTTTTATTGAATCAAGTGCAATTTGAAGTGATCCTCCATGATTTGCTGATAATTCTGCAATTATATAGGTACCATCTTTTTCTAAATCAAAGTTATTTATTTTCATATTTATCCTAACATTTTAAATGTAATAAAATTCATTATATTATAATATATTTAATTCATTATTTAATTCAACTTAGATACACTAAACATTATAAAAGTTAGATATAAAGAGGTAAATGGTGAAAGGTATTATTTTAGCAGGAGGAAGTGGAACAAGACTTTATCCTATTACAAAAAGTATAAGCAAACAATTATTGCCTATTTATGATAAACCAATGATTTATTACCCATTATCAGTATTAATGTTAGCAGGAATAAAAGAAGTATTAATTATTTCAACACCACAAGATTTACCAAAGTTTGAAGAACTTTTAGGAGATGGAAGTGATTGGGGAATAAAATTAGAATATAAAATACAAAATACTCCAGATGGATTAGCCCAGGCATTTATTTTAGGAGAAGAATTTATTGACGATGATAATGTTTGTCTAATATTAGGTGATAATATCTTCTATGGACATGGATTTACACCTTTATTAAAAAATGCTTCATCTCTTACAACTGGAGCAGTTGTATTTGGATATCAAGTAAAAGATCCCGAACGATTTGGAGTTGTTGAATTTGATAAAGATATGAATGCAATAAGTATAGAAGAAAAACCAGAAACTCCTAAATCAAATTTTGCAGTAACTGGATTATATTTTTATGACAATTCAGTAATAGAAATTGCAAAAAATGTTAAACCTTCACATAGAGGAGAACTTGAAATTACTTCTATAAATGAAGAATATTTAAAAAAAGGTACATTAAAAGTTGAACTTCTAGGACGTGGATTTGCATGGCTTGATACAGGAACTCATGATTCTTTGATTGAAGCTGGACAGTTTGTTCAGACAATTGAACATAGACAAGGATATAAAATTGCTTGTTTAGAAGAAATTGCTTATAACAATAAATGGATTTCAAAGGAAAAAGTTTTAGAAATTGCAAAACCACTTTCAAAAAATGGGTATGGAAAATATTTACAGGAGTTGGTAAAAAATGACTAATATTTTATTAACAGGAACAGCAGGATTCATAGGTTCAAACTTTGTACCATATTTCCTAGATAAACACCCAGATTATAATCTAATAAATTTAGATTTACTTACTTATGCTGGAAATCTAGAAAACCTAAAAGAATGTGAAGGCAATCCTAGATATAAATTCATTAAAGGTGATATTTGTAATAGAGAATTAGTTGAATTTATATTCAATGAATATAATATTCAAGGTGTAATTCACTTTGCAGCAGAATCTCATGTAGATAATTCTATTAAAAATCCAGGTGTATTTATTCAAACTAATGTAAATGGAACATTTACATTAGTAGATGTAGCTCAAAAGTACTGGATGAATAAACCATTTGAATATAAAAAAGAATATTTAAACTGTAGATTCCATCATATTTCAACTGATGAAGTATATGGAACATTAAATGAAACAGATCTATTCACGGAAGATACTCCTTATGCTCCTAACTCTCCATACTCAGCCTCAAAAGCTAGCTCGGATATGATTATAAGAGCTTATAATGAAACATTTGGTTTAAATACTGTTATTACAAATTGCTCTAATAATTATGGACCAAAACAACATGATGAAAAACTAATTCCTACTATTATAAGAAAAGCTCTAAACAATGAAGCTATTCCTATTTATGGAGATGGTAAAAATATTAGAGATTGGTTATATGTATTAGATCACTGTATTGGTATAGATTTAGTTTACCATACAGGTAAAAACTCTAATACTTATAATATTGGGGGAAGAAATGAAAGAACAAACCTACAAATAGTAGATACAATTTGTTCAATCTTAGATAAAAAAGTTCCAAAAGAAGATAAAACTTCATATAAAGATTTAATTACATTTGTAGAAGATAGAGCAGGACATGATAGACGTTATGCAATAGATGCAAGTAAACTAGAAAATGAATTAGGATGGAAAGCACAAGAAGATTTTGATTCTGGTATTTTAAAAACTATTGAATGGTACATACAAAATGGGAAGTAAATAATAATGATAAATGTAACAAAAACTCATTTACCAAATAAAGAAAAATATAAAAAATATGTTGATGAGATATATGAAAAAGGATGGATCACTAATAATGGTCCTCTTGTTCAAAAATTAGAGAAAAGATTAGAAGAGTATCTAGGTGTAACAAACTTAATCTTAGTTTCAAGTGGTACATCAGCTTTAGAGATAGCATATAGAACACTTGATATTAAAGGTTCTGCAATCACTACTCCTTTTTCTTTTGTGGCAACTACAAGTTCTCTTGTAACAAATGGAATTAGACCAATTTTTGTGGATATTGATAAAAATACTTTAAATCTTAATCCTTCTGATATTAAAAATGCAATAAAAAAAGATACTAGCGCTATTGTTCCTGTTCATGTATTTGGCAATGCTTGTGAAGTTGAAGAAATTTCAAAAATTGCTAAAGAAAATAATTTAAAAGTTATTTATGATGCAGCACATGCTTTTGATGTTAAATATAAAGAGCAAAGTATCCTAAACTATGGAGATATATCAACTTTAAGTTTTCATGCAACTAAACTTTTTCATACCATTGAAGGTGGTGCTTTAATTATAAAAGATGATAACTTAGTTAAAAAAGCTAGATATCTTATAAACTTTGGAATTGAAAATCAAGAGGCTATACTTCACTTAGGTACAAATGCAAAAATGAATGAATTTGAAGCAGCCATGGGATTATGCGTACTTGATGATATTCAAGAAATAATAGAAAAAAGACAACTTGTTTTTAATAAATATCGTAAAGAATTAAAAGATATTGTTATTTTTCAAGAACAAAATAACAATAGTAGTAAAAACTATAGTTATCTTCCTATTGTATTTAAAAAGAAAAGAGATTTAAAAATTATACAAGAGAAACTAAATGAAAACAACATATTTCCAAGAAGATATTTTTATCCATCTCTTGACAGTTTACCCTTTATTACAAAAACTAAAAAGATGAAAAAATCAAGATATATCTCCAAAAGAATATTATGTTTACCCTTATATCCTGATCTTAGTGTAAATATACAAAATAAGATAATTAAAATAATAAAAGATAACTTATAATGACCACATCAATTATGCAAGCATATTTTTTACCATATTTAGGTTATTGGCAGCTAATAAATTCTTCCGATACATTTGTTATATATGATAATATACAATTTAATAAGAATGGATGGTTTCATAGAAATAAT
>JABSON010000157.1 GCA_013215915.1 Campylobacteraceae bacterium
CCCCAAAACCCCAAAACCCCAAAACCCCAAATTACGGGTTTTGCAATATATTGTAAAGAAATAAAATCAAATATTATAAACTTTGAAGAAGAAAGTATAAATTTAAATATTAATAAGAGTGTTATTAAAGAATCTATTATGATTATTCCAACAGTGAAAGACTTGGAAATAATAAATGATTCTTATATTTATAAACTTGATGTTTTTGATTTAAATACAAAAAAGTTAATAAGAACATTAGATACTAGATTATTTTTAATAGAAGATTTTGATAATGAAAATGAGAAAGAAATAAAAGAAGAATTATTAGAACTTATTTCTTCAATTCACTTTTCATTAAATGAAGAGTCTATATGGGTTTCATGGAAAGATGGATCTTTTAGAAAATTTTTAATCGATGGTACTTGGATGTCACCACTTTATAAAGCAGAAGAAGGAAAAATACTTTCTTGTAATAATAATCTAGTTTTAGTTGAGAATGCTAGTATTTCCCAAATATCTTTTCCTTTATCTTCAAATATAGATTTATTATCATCTAAAGTAAGTGATATTGAAAATATTTCTTTTGAAATGAAATATTATTCTAGTATGTGGAATCTTACTTCAAGTGAGAAAGAAAATATTAATCGTTTTGGAAAAAATGTAATTGAAGTAAATAATCTTGAAGATGAAACAAGTTTACTTATTGCTCTTAAAATCTTAGTTCTTAAGTCAAAAGATTTTGATTCTTTACTTTCTTGTGGTAATATCATTTTCTTATTTATTGATGAATATAATCAAATGAATGAAAGAAAGTTTTTCTCTAGTATTATAAAGTTAGATAATTCTAAAAAAGATATGGAACAAATATTGCTTAATTTTATTAAGTATAAAAAGAGCGATTCTGTTTATGGTGAATATTCACCTGCACTTGCTTTTTGTGCATTAGAATTAGCTTTATCTGATATTTCTTATTTGAAAATTCTTTCTTCATATTTAAACTCTATTGATATAGACCATGAATTCTTTTTTCAAAATGAAGGACTTGAAATATTAATGGAAAAATATGAAAAATGTAAAGAGTGGGAAGTTTTTTATGAAAGTTTGCCATATCCATTAAATGCAATGGATGAAGAAGAATATGAGTTGTACAATTAAACTCTGTATTAGGAGAAAGAGTGATCATCACTCTTTCTATTTTTTTATTTAATATTATTTTTAAATTCGATACTTTTATTTTTCCAATATTCTATTTTCTTTTTATTTTCCGTTCCCTCTTTTATCGTTTCGCATAAAAAAATCATTCTTTTAATATAATAGAAATTTAGGATAAAAAAATGATTATGATGAAAATAAATGTAGATTTTGAGAATAAAGATTCTACCGCAGTAGGCTAAATACTTTTATCAAAAATATAAAAATATAAAATATTATCACACAAGATGAATTTAAAGAATGTAAAACATTCACATAATATGTGAACTCTCTACTGATTTATCTATTAAGTGCAGTGGTAACTGAAACTCATACACTTTTTTGCTTATCCCTAAGCCAGAATCTCATTTTGTAACATAAAGTCTTGTTCTTCAAAATTATTAGGAGATAAATTTCCTAAATAACTGTTAATCTTTGTTTATTACATTAAAATATCTCTTTTTTAGCTTGTTTTTTTGTAATAAATCTTGATGTTACTACTAAGCATATTGACTTCCTTATCTGTGTACCAAATAAGATCTTTTGGAGGACTTCTATGAGTTATTGGCATATTCAGCATCATTTACTAATGACACATTCCTAGTATCATTCATAGAGCAACCAACAACTTTTTTTGAATATAAATCATGTATGAGTGCAATAACAGTTGCTAGATACAGCCATCCTTCGCCTGTTATCATATTTTTCACATTTAAAAAACATATATTAAATATATTTTTATTAACATTCTTATCTCCAACATACTTTTCATTAGAATTTGATGAATAAAAATCTCTATTTAAAATATTTGCAGCTATTGGCATATTATGATTAGAATCAGTTGTATATTTGTATCTACGTTTCATTTTAACTTTTAAATTTAGATCTTTCATAATACTTACAATGCATTTTTTTGAAATAAGTAGTCCATATAATTCTAAAAGTTTAGATTGAATCCTATGTGTTCCATAGTTGTTTTGTCCTTGAATAAATATAATCTCAATTAATTCATTAACTTTTTCATCTACTTTGTTAATAATACAAGCAGCTTTAACCCAATGATAAAAAAAGATAAATTAACTTTAGATATTTTGCACATTAATTTTATTCCAAAATTATTTTTTTTCAAAGATCCAGGGATATTTGAGAGAACTTCTTGTGAAAATATGCCGCTGCATTTTTAAAATATCACGATTCATAATGATTCAACTGTATTACTCTTATTTTAATATATTATTCTCTTTTCTTAGGTGTTTAAGCTCTTAATCTGAACTTTCATTTGAAGGTAGATTAACATTCTTTGTTAGAATATTATGAACTTTTTATACATTGTAACCCAATGATATAATGTCTTTGAGTTTAAACCTAAATCTTTTGTAACTTTAATACCATTTCATTTAAAATTAATTGAACTGTTGAATCTTTGAATTCTTTACTATATTGCATTTTTCTCATTGCTAACCCTTCTATTCATTTATTTTATCTCAGAATTATTAAATTGTGAGTATGAATTAAGGTTAGCAATCCAGAGAGATATAAATTTTTAAGTCTAGAATAGTATGAGCATAATAACTTTATCTAGTTTTATTTAAATATTTCTTTCATTAATGATTATCTTCTTTTTCTTTTTCCAATAATCTTCTTTTTCTTTATTTTTCATATTATTATTTGCTTTTTTATATAAATAAATCATTCTATTAATATAAGTTAATTCATTTTTATTTGCAAGTATTTCACTCCAATATAATGCTTGTTTAAAGTCTTTCTCAGAGTTATTTTTTAATTTAGTATAATAATTTGATAAATATTTAAGAGAGCTAACATGACCTTGTTTAGCTAATCTTATGAAATATTCTAATGATTTTATTTTATCTTTTTGAATATTAGAACGGTTTAAATGTTTAGCCAAATCATAAATAGTTTTTTTATCTCCTAGGTCTACAAGCACATTTATAAGTGCCATACTTTTTATTATACTTGTTCTCTTATAAATTTTACTAAGGGCCTTAATTGATTTTACATCTTTATATTCAACTAAAGTTTTTAAAGCAGCAAGTCTATATTTTTGAGATCTTGTTTTTAAAATAATATTTCTTAATACTAATATATCTTTACTTTGAAGTCTAGATTCTTCATATTTTAATAATTCAGAACTAAATCTATATTTATATGTATATGTATACATTTCTTTATATAAATAATTTATAATTTCTGAGTCTTTTGAGTTTTTGATATAAACTAACCAATTTTTTGAATGATAATTTGTTTCTGGATTATATCTAACTATTTTTTTTCTCTTCAGAGCTAACCTTACTAGTGCTTTTATATTACCTTTGTTCGCAAGTTTTTCTAGAATTCTAATACTTTTTTTTATTTGGTATTTACTTTGATAATAAAAAGCTAAAGTCAATAAACCTTGATCACTTTTTTCTAATTCTTTTTTAATTCTAAAATATTTATTTCTATCTTCTACTTTTTTTGAATAAATATTAAAAAGTAAAGTTGTAGCATCAATATATGAATTTGAACTTGAAAGTTCATAATATTTAAGAGATTTTTCTATATCTTTTTTTATATTATATCTTTGACTTCCTTTTTCATAAATTTTTCCCAATTCAAATTGTGCTTTACCATTATTCTTATCTAATTCTAATATATATTTGAAATTATTTATTGCCTTTTTTATTTTATAAGCTTTTCTGTGCATAATTGCTAAAGTCATAATATCATCTATATTTTTTGAATTAAGAATATTTTTTTTCATGTATTCATCTATTGGGTTACCTCTTGAATATCTCTGTGCGTAAAGAATTGATAAACAATTTTTATTTGAAATTCTATACCTCTGTATCATTATAAAAACAGCAGTTTCTTTTTGAAGTTTCTTCATTCTATTTTTAAAATAAATACTAAGCAAGACATTTAATTCTTCTTCATTTAAATGTCTTATAATTTTTTCATGAATTTTATTAATTTTATGTTTATTTCTAGAATAAGGCTTGCTCAAATAATATTTAATTAATTCAAATTTTGCTTTATAATCTTTTTTATTGTTTATATATGAAAAGAGGGTAGTAACTTTTTCTTCACCATTTGGAAACATATCTTGATATTTTCCATAAATTGAAGCAAGTTTTAAAATATTGTTTTCTTTGTTTTTTTTGCTTATGTTTTTAAACCATTTGTTGTAATAAAACAAACCTTCTTTTGTATGCGGAAAATTATAATATTGATTTAAAGATATCATTGCTTCTAAATCACCATTGTTTGCTTTTTCTATAAAAGAACTTTTGTTTTGTTCATTTTTAATATATACATTATTTGATGCACAAGATGCAAAAAATAATAAAATAAATAAAAATAATATTGTCTTGATAAATGTCATTTTATTCCTTTATTGTATTTAAATAATATGATTATAAATTAATTTAGCTTAAGTAAAATAAGGAAATATACGCAGTATTATTAAAATAAATTAAAGCAGTATTTATTCTGCTTTAATAAAATTACTTATTTAAAGTTACTTGTTCTTTGATACTAAATTACCACTTATTACAGCTTCTCTTATTTGTGCACTTATATCACTAAATGCTGAAGGACTATTTGGTAGCATTATTGTATTAGATTCTGATGATGCAACATCTTTTAATGTATCAAAATATTGTGTAATCAAAATCAAATTTAAAATTTCATTAGATTCAATTCCGTTAATCTCATTCATTTTATCTATACTTTCTTTAAATCCATTTATAATTGCAATTCTTTGATTTGCAATTCCTTCACCTTGTAGTTTTTTACTTTCAGATTCAGCTTCTGCTTTTTTAACCATAAGTATTTTCGCAGCTTCAGCTTTTTCAATAGCTGCAAATTTTTCTCTTTCACTTGCAACAATTTCATTCATTGCTTGAACAATTCTTTTATCTACATCTATATCAGTTACAAGTGTTTTAACTATTTCATACCCAAAACCATCAATTGCTTCGCTTAGTTCATTTTTTATAGCATTTGCAATTTCATCTTTTTTTTCAAAGACTTCATCAAGTTTCATTTTTGGAACTTCTGCTCTTACTACATCAAATAAATAACTATTAATTTGTGATTGTACATCTTCTAGTTCATAATATGATTTATATATTTGTGACTTATCATTTAAAATTTTATATTGTGCAGATACAACTATGTCAACAAAAACATTATCTTTTGTTTTTGTTGACACTCTAACATCTAGTTGTTGAATTCTTAATGACTGTGTTGTTACAATTTGATCAATAAATGGTATTTTAAAGTTAATTCCAGCATTTGATATTTTAATAAACTTACCAAATCGTTCAATTAAAGAAACAGTTTGTTGAGATACTTGAAATGCAGAATCTAAACTTAATATTCTTAATAAATCAATACTCTTGTTTTTTTTAATCATTACTCTTCTTATAATTTTTTACATAATTTGTAGTTAAATCTCTAATTGCACGGCTATGCCCAAATTTTGCAGCTTTTTTATAATAAAAGATTGCTTTTTCTTTATTTTTTAGTGTGTATCTATTAACTTGAGCTAATAGATAAAGAAATTTTTTATCATTCATTTCAGCTAGAATTGTTGCAGTTTTTACAGCTTTATCAAAATTATTTTTTTTCTTATAATATCTAGTAAGTGATGCAAGTGCTTTTACATCTTTGTATTCTGCTAATTTTTTAAGTATTAGCATTTTATTCTCTTTTGAGTATGAGTTATACATAAGTTTTCTTAATACTAGAATATCTTTACTTTTAAGTTTTGTATTTGCATATTCTATTAATTCTTTTTTAAATTTTCTTTTATATTCATATGTATTCATACTTTTATATAAGTCATTAATATTTTTTTCATTTTTACTATTTTTTATATAATTTAACCAATAATTTGAATTGTCTTTTTGATAATCTTTAAACTTTGTTTTGTTTAAAGCTAAAAGAAGTATTGCTTTATCATTACCTTTTTTGGCAAGTTTTTCTAAAACATTAAATTCTTTTTCATTTTTGTAATTATATTCATAATATGATGCTAGCATTAGCATACCTTCATCACTTTGTTCTAATTCTTTTTTTATTGCTAAATATTTTGTTTTATTTTCTTCTCTTTTAGAATAAATTGAAAGAAGTTCTTTTTTTGCATGAATATTTGAATTATCACTTGCTAGTTTATATAAGTCAATAGATTTTTTTACATCTCTTTTTACCTTATCTCTACTATTTCCGCTTGCATATATCTTAGCTAATTCAAATTGTGCAATATTATTATTTTTATCTAACTCTAAAACATAATTTAAATTCTTTATTGCTTTCTGAGTTTTGTATTGTTTTTTGTTAATTTTTGCTAATGCTAATATATCTTTAACATTTTTTGATTGAATAATTCTTTTCTCTAATGATGAAACCATGTGTTTATCTTTTGAATATGCACTTAATTCTAAAACTAATAAAATATTTTCAGATGAAATATTCAAGTCTTTTTTTAGTAGTAAATTGGCTACTTCATTTCTTGTAAATTCTCTTTTTTTTGCATACATAAAAAGTAAATCATTTAATTCTTTTTCATTTAGTTCATTTATTATTTTATTATGAATAGCAACTCTTTTTGATCTCATATAATTATTTTGATAATA
>JABSON010000158.1 GCA_013215915.1 Campylobacteraceae bacterium
GAAATAATTAATAGTGAAAATATACTTATTACAAAAAGTATTTCTATTAAAGTAAAAGATTTTTTCATTTTAGTGAATACTTAAGTAAATGATATTTGTTAGATTTTAAGCTTTGAGTATTGATAAGTAAGTTTTCTGACTTGCCATCTTTTAAAATTTTAATGTATTTTTCTTCTTTTATTTGCGTATTTATATCTTGAATATTTATTTTATTTTCTTTAATAGTAAGTATTTTAAAAAAAGTACCTACTATTGCAGAAAATATTATTATTGATAAAAGTGTTTCAATTATTGTAAAACTATTTTTGTCCAAGCTCATATGCTTTTTTATATGCAGCTTCAACTGCTTTAATCATTGCATTTCTAACATTGTTTTCTTCTAAAGCTGCAAGTCCAGCAGCTGTTGTTCCACCTGGAGATGTAACTGCATCTTTAATTAATGCTGGATGATTGTGTTCTAATAAAGCAGATGCACTTTTAAATAAACCAGACACTAGTTTAATACTATGAGCTCTCTCCAAACCAGATTTTACAGCACCATCAGCTAAAGCTTCAGCTATTATTGCTAAATAAGCAGGGCCACTACCTGCAACTGCTGTTGCTATATCTAATTGGTTTTCAGTATTTACCCATAACGTATCACCAATTTTTGAGAATATTTCAGTTGCTACATTTTTAAGTTCTTTATCTCCCGTAATTGTAGTCATTGAGGCATTATAAGAAGCTGCCATATTTGGCATTGTTCTAATATAATGTTTTGATTTTATATTCTTTTTTAAAGTTTCGATTTTTGTACCTGCTAAAATTGAAAATAATGAATTAGCAGTTCCTATTAGTCTAGCTGATACAGATTCTAAAGCATAAGGTTTTACGCAAAATAAAATATTTTTTCCATTAATATCTTCGTGGTTTTCATTTAATGTTTTAACAGTTATTTGAGGAAACTCTAATTTAATTTCATTTAACTTTTTTTCATTTCTAGATATTATTTCTAAATCATAATCGTTAATTAAACCTCTTAAGATAGCCTGTGCCATATTTCCATTTCCAAGTAGTGTAAGTTTCATTATTTTCCTTTGATTTTCATCTCTATATATAATACGTTTTTTTAAATGTTTTTCGAATAAAATTATTATAGCAAATATTCCCTAAGCTAATGTTAGATAGAATAATTCTTTAAAAAAAGGATATTAATACAAATGATAAAAAATATATTAAGAACATTTTCTTGTAGTTTAATTGCGAGTTTTATTTTAATTTCGTTTCAGGCTTGTTCTGGAAAAGAAGAACAAGTGTTCAATAAGTCAGCAATTTTTTGGTATAACGAAATGATTAAATCAATTGATTTATATAATTTAGATAAAGCAGATGATTTTTATACTTCCTTAAATTCAGAACATAAAAGTTCACCTTTAATATCAACGTCATTAATTATATTAGCAAATGCTCATGTTGAAGAAGAAGAATATGAATTAGCAAATTATTATTTAGATGAATATTTAAAAAGATTTGCAATGAGTAAAAATGTTGATTATGTTAGATTCTTTAAAATCAAATCAAAATTTTTAGCATTTAATGCAGAATTTAGAAACCAAAAACTAGTTAATGAAATTTTACTTGAGATTAATGAATACATTTCTAAATTCCCTAATTCTAAGTATTTACCATTAGTTTATACTATGAGTACAAGATTAGAATATGCGCAAGTTGTATTTAATCAAGAAATATCTGATTTATATAAAAGAATTGACAAACCAAAAGCTTCAAAGTTTTATGAAGAAAAAGTTAAAGTAAGTAATATAAATATTAATGATATAAAAAAAGTTACTACACCTTGGTATAAAAGAATATTTCAATAAGGATTAAAGATGAAATTAGAGAATTATGATGAGTTTCCACAAGTATTACCACTAATTATAGAAGATGATGTTTTTTTATATCCTTTTATGATAGCTCCATTGTTTTTAAGTCAAGATGATAATATTAAAGCAGTTGATGAAGCTATTAATGAAAATAAATTAGTAATTGTATCTGTATCAAAACCTGGTTTTGAGAATTCAAGAGATAAAGATAGTTTTTATGATGTTGGTGTAATTGGTAATATCATGAGAAAAGTATCTTTACCTGATGGAAAAATAAAAGTATTATTTCAAGGTCTTGTAAAAGGTAAAATCTCTGAATTTGATCCAGAAAACCCAGTTTTTGCAAAAGCAGAAGTTATTAAATCTGAAATTGAAAATAATGATAAAGTTATATCTTTACTAGATATTTTAAGAGATCAGGTTAGAAAACTTTCAAAACTTAATCCAAAATTCCCTAGTGATTTAATTAAAACTATTGAAGATAATAATGATGCAAATAGAATTGCTGATTTAATTTCATCTGTATTAAGAGTTAAAAAAGATGAAGCTTATAAATTATTTGCAGAAGTTGATTTAGAAATAAGACTTTTAGAATTAATTGAAACAGTTAAAAAAGAAGCTGATAGTATTAAAATTCAAAAAGAAATTACTCAAAAAGTTAATTCTAAAATTGAAAAAACTCATAAAGATTATTTTTTAAAAGAACAAATAAAAGCTATTAATCAAGAATTAGGTACTGATAATAAAAAAGATGAAGAAATTAAAGTTTATTCAAAAAAGCTTAAAAAATTTAAAGCTCACATGCCTAAAGAAGGTTATAAAGAAACTAAAAAACAAATTGAAAAACTATCAAGAATGCACCAAGATTCTCCAGATGCTTCACTTTTACAAACATATATTGAACAAGTATTAGAACTTCCTTTTGGACAATATTCAAATGAAAAAATATCAGTTTCTAATGTTGAAGAACAGTTAAATAAAGATCATTATTCACTTGATAAAGCAAAAGAGAGAATTTCTGAATATTTTGCAGTTAAACAATTACTTGAGCAAAGAAATGTTAAGAACTTATCTTCAAAAGGTACTGTTTTATGTTTTGTAGGACCTCCTGGTGTTGGAAAAACATCTTTAGCTAATTCAATTTCAAAAGCATTAAAAAGACCACTAGCTAGAATTGCTTTAGGTGGAATGGAAGATGTTAATGAACTACGTGGTCATAGACGAACTTATGTTGGAGCTATGCCTGGACGACTTATTAAAGCACTAGTTGATGCTAAAAAAATGAATCCTGTAATTGTATTAGATGAAATTGATAAAATTGGTGCTAATAATAGAGGTGATCCTTCTGCTGTTATGTTAGAAATTTTAGATCCTGAACAAAATAATGAATTTAGAGATCAGTATTTGAATTTCCCTATTGATTTATCTCAGTGTATTTTTGTAGCAACAGCTAATGATGCTAGAAATATTCCTGTAGCTTTAAGAGATAGAATGGAATTTATTGAAATTTCTTCATATACTCCTAATGAAAAATATCATATTGCAAAAGATTATTTAATTCCTCAAGAATTAGAAAAACATGCATTAAATAAATCAGAAGTAAGTATAAGTAAAAGTACTCTTGAATTAATAATCGAAAAATATACAAGAGAAGCAGGAGTTCGTAATTTAAGAAGAGTATTCTCAAAATTATTTAGAAAATCTGTTAAACAAATTGTAACTAATCCTGAAATTGGAAAAATTACAATATCTAGTAAAAATATTAAAGATTATTTAGATAATCCTATCTTTGAAATTGATAGAGCTTTAAAAAATAATTTAATTGGTGTTGCTAATGGTTTAGCTTGGACTGCTGTTGGTGGAGATGTTTTAAAAATTGAAGCAATTAAAATTAAAGGAAAAGGTCTTTTAAGCGTTACTGGTAACTTAGGTGATGTAATGAAAGAATCTTCAAGAATTTCTTTTTCTGTTGTAAAAGTTTTAATTGATAATAATAAAATCAAAATTAATCCTAAAATCATTCCCGAAACGTTAAAAGAAATAGAAGAAAAAACTAAACTTGATTCTTCTGAAGTTTATAAAAGATTTGATATACATTTACATATTCCAGAAGGTGCAACTCCTAAAGATGGGCCAAGTGCTGGTATAACTATGGCTGTTACTATTGCTTCAATCTTGTGCGAGAAAGAAATTTTAGCTTCTGTTTGTATGACAGGTGAGCTTACTTTAACTGGTAAAGTATTACCAATAGGTGGATTAAAAGAAAAACTTATTGCAGCTCATAAAGCAAAAATGACAAAAGCTTTAATTCCTAGAAAAAACTTTGAGAGAGATTTAGATGATATGCCTGATGAAGTAAAAGAAGCTATTAATATCATGCCAGTTGATACAATTGAAGATGTTTTAAAAGAGTCTTTAGTTTAAATGAGAAGAGGAGCTCGCCAAAGTCAAATTGTTAATAATTTTTTCTCTTTGGCAACAATTATTTTAGTTACGATTGTTTTAGTTTTATATGTTAAATATATAAGAGTTGATGAGCCTCGAATTAATTCGGGACTTCAATGTCAAAATGATTTTAATACTAGTGATAAAATAATTTCACAAAAGCTTCTTAATATCCAAAATAAACTAATCTCACAAGGAAAGTTTATTTTAGATGGTGGATTAATTCAACGATTAGACTTTCGATCTAATATTAAATCAAAAATGAAAATATCACAAACAGATAAATATTTTTTAAATGAATTAAATGTATTTAATTCTATTTCTACGTCATATTTTGTTAGAATAAAATATGACTTTATTGAAAATGAAGATTTTGAGAATGATTATGTATCAAGACTACATGTTTCTTTTCGTATAAATGGAAAAGAATCATTTATTATGAATACAGATCTTATGTCATATAAAAAAGAAGATATAAAAAATAGAATAAATTGTGTCATAAAGGCTTTTAAACATAATGTTACAAGATATTAAAAATTTAACTATTACAAATATTATAATTGTTATTACGGTTATTATGTATATTGTTCAAATCAATATGGATTATGGTTCTGCTATTTTAGGACTTAATTCTTTATTTTTAAGTGAAGGATGGTATTACCAAGTATTATCAACTATGTTCACTCATGGTGGAATTGGACATTTAGCTATGAATATGTTTGTACTATTTCAATTTGGAAATATGATTGAATCTAATTTTGGAGCTAAAAAACTTCTATTTTTATATTTTGTTGGTGGAGTATTAACTTCATTAGGAAGTTTTTATTTTATGTACTACGTAGGTTTTAATCATAACCTTGTAGGTGCTTCTGGAGCTATTACTGTATTATTAGGATATATTGCAATAATTGATAAAAGGCAAAGAAATGGAATTATTACTTGGGTTTTATTAATTTCTGTTGCACCTTTATTAATAGGATTACCAATTGCTTGGTATGCTCATTTTATAGGTTTATTTATAGGTATGATTTTAGGTGTTTTTCTAAAAAGAGTTTAATTAGAAAAATACGTAACTACAGCCATTATTACTATAATTCCAAATATACTTACAAAAATATCTTTTAATGTTAAAGTTGGATTCATAATTCCACAATATGGACATCTTGTTATTTTTTTTACAACTTCTCTTTTACAGTTTCTGCAATCTTTGATAATATATCCTTTTTGAAAATATAACATATTCTTACAAAATGTCATATTATTAAATAAAAGAATAAAATTAAAGTATAATGTTTTATGATTATACACCTTGACCTAGATTGTTTTTTTGTATCAGCTCATAGAATTAAAGATAAGTCTTTATTAAACATTCCTTGTGCAGTTGGTGGAAGAAGTAATATAAATATTTTTAGCAAAAACAAACATAAAAGATATGTATCCCAAAACTCTGGAGCTTTTGTATCTACAATTTTAAGTGAGCAGGATAAAAGTAATAAATATTTTGTTGATGAGAATGGACGAATTAGAGGTATTATTACAACTTGTTCTTATGAAGCAAGAGCAAGAGGAGTAAAAACAGCTATGAGTGTTAATGAAGCTTTATCTTTATGTCCTGAGCTAGTTATGCAAAGCCCTGATTACCCTTTATATCATAAATTATCATATGAGCTTTTACAATTTTTGCAAGAGAGGATTCCAGAAGTTGAACAAGGTTCAATAGATGAATTTTTTGCAAATGTAAGTGGATATATAAAAGATGAAGATGTTTATGATTTTGCAGTAAATCTTCAAAATGAAATATTAGAAGAGTTTGGACTTCCTATTTCAATAGGAGTTGCTCATAGTAAATATATTGCAAAATTAGCAACTACAGAAGCTAAACCAATAGGGGTAAAAGAAGTAAAAAAAGATGAAGTAGAAAACTTTATTGAAAAAATGCCAATAGCAAAATTCCCAGGTATTGGAAAAGCTTATCAAGATAGATTAAAAGCTTATGGAATATCTTATTTAGGACAAATAAAAGCTAAAAAAAATTTATTTTATTCTTGGAAAAAGCCAGGAATTCAGCTTTATAATAGAATTTTAGGAATTAATGATTTTAAACTTGAAAAAGCAGCTGATTCAAAATCAATAGGAATAGGGCGTACTTTTGATCCAATACTATCAAGAAGTGAAATAAAAAGAAGATTAGTTATATTAGGTAGATATTTATCATATTTAGTTTATAAAAAAAACGTTAATCCTAGATCTTTTTATTTAAGTATAAGATATGAGTTTAATTCAAAATCAAAAACTACTATGAGTACTAATAGAGTTTTTTCTGAGAGTTTTTTAAAAGAAAATTTATTATTAATGTTTGAAGAAATTGATATTCATCCAAGTCATTATATTATTCAAATAAGTTTATCTTTAGGAAACTTTATTGAACAAAGTTTTG
>JABSON010000159.1 GCA_013215915.1 Campylobacteraceae bacterium
ATTTTAGTTTTGTTATTTTTGATCGTTTAATGTAATTATTTATTTGAGTTATATTTTCCATATAAAATTATAAAAAAATTTAATGGATAAAAAATGGATAAAAATAAAAAGAGTTAAACTCTTTTTATTTAAAAACTATATTTTAATGAAAAATTATAGCTTCTTCCACTTGTTAATGAATATTGAATAGCATAAGGATTTATTCTTACTTGTTTATCAAAAACATTTGCTACATTAAATGCAAAAGTTATATCTTTATATTTTGTTCCAATCATTGCATCAACTAAAGTGTAAGCGTCTACTTTTCTCTTAGTTCTAGGTGATCCATTAAGAATATCAAAATGTTCATTTACCCCTTTTACACTTTTACCAATATATTTAAGTCCTGCACCAAATTTTAAATCACCAATTTTTGTTCTTCTAATCGTATAATCACTCCATAAACTTGCAGACATATCTGGAACTTTTGTTATTTTACTTCCATCTAATTTTGAATCACGTGGATTTACTTCTTTTGCAGAGATTTTAGATAAAGACATAATCATATTTAAATTATTAATAGGTTCCATTACTATATCAAATTCTAAACCTTTAATATCTGAGCTTGATTCTTGAATAGAAAAATTATCATCTTGAGGATCAGTAGTTAGAATGTTAGTTTCTTCTATTTTATATGCAGCTGCACTTATGAATGTATTAAATTGTTTAAGTTTATATTTTGCACCAATTTCAAATTGTTTTCCTATTGAAGGTATATATGATTTTCCACTTTTATCTTTTCCTGGATTTGTAGAAAAAGATGTAGAATAAGAAGCATAAGGTGTAAATCCATTATCGAAAATATAAGCTAATCCTATTCTTCCTGATATATTATTATCATTTTGAGTAGACGAAGTACTTAAAACAGTATCTTTACTTTCTTTTTTTACTTTGTCATATCTTAATGCAGTAGAAAGAATGATTTTTTCATTTATTTTTGCTTGATTTTGAACATATAAAGCTACTTGTTTTAATTTTTCATTCTCATTTGATATAAGATTTGTATGAGTACCTACATTTTTTGAATAATCTGGATTTAATAAATTAAGATTATAAGGTAAGTCACTATACATTTTTTCATTTGCTTCTTGAACTTGTATATCTAAACCAAACATAGAAGTATTTTCTATATTTGAAGTATTCCATTTATATTGAATATTATTATCCATAGTAAGTGTTTTTATATCAAAAACATATTTGCTTTGAGATAAAGGAATATTAGTATAATTAAAACTAGATATAAAAGTATTCATTGCCTTTGCATCAAATCCAGAATTTAAATATTTTCCATCAAGTTTAAAAACTCTTATATTTGAATTTATTTCAAGTGAATCATTAATTTTATGATTTAAAAGTGTAGATAAACTTATTGTTTCTCTTTCTAATATATCAGAACTATTTCCAATAATTAAATCTTCAGATAAATTTGCATTAGTTACTTTTTGTGTTGCAGCCTCAATCATTGATGCAACTACTGGGTTACCAGCTGAAAAAACATCTTTATATTTTGATATTTCGTTATGATATGTTAATACAGAGGCAGATCCAGAGGCGATTCCTGCTCCTGGCATTATATCTTTAGCAAAAGAAGCTAAAACATCAATACTTGTATTATCATTTATATAATATTTAATACTTGGATTAAAAAAATATAATTTTTCATCATTATATGAACTATCATTTAATGGAGTACTTGTAAATTTCCCTGTTAGTCTTAATGCTAAATCTTCCGTAATTGTATTATTTATATCTAAAGATAGACTTTTAGATTTTTTATCATCAAAAGAAATAATTATTTCTTTTTTATTAGTAGTATTTGCTTTTTTACTTTGTAGATTTAATAATCCCCCCGGAGATGAAGCTCCATAAAGAACAGAAGAAGGTCCTTTTAGAATTTCAACTTTTTCAAGTGCATACATGTCAGTTTTAGGAATTGAAAAACTATAGTATCCAAGTTTTAAACCATCTAAAAATGTTGAAGCATATAATGATGCTCCCGCTCTAATAGTTGCCCAGTTAAATCTATTATCACCATTTTCTCCATAAGGCTGGGCAATAGCCGCTGTATATGCTATTGCTTGTTGGATTGTTTGCGCATCTTGTACTTCCATTAAATCTTTTGTAATTACAGAAACACTTTGTGGAATCTCTGTAATGTTAATATCCATTTTAGAACCAGTAGAACTTTTAGTTGCTCTATAACCTTTAGTTTCACCATAAGCACTTTCTTCATAAGATGTAACTTCATGAGTAATATCAGATGTGTTGTTATTCGCAAATGCCACATTTGCAGTACAAATACTAATCATAGATGTTAATAATATTTTGTTTACTTGTTTTAAATACATTAAAATTTCCCTTTTTTTATAAAATATTTATGATAATGATAATTAAAATATATTTAATTGTATATTTATTAATTTGTATACATGGTAAGCAGAACTTAAAATTGTTTATAAAAGCAATGACATAGGAAATCTTAGATATAATTTCAAAAATTTAATAGAAAGTATATATAATGATTGATATAAAACTATTACAAAACGACTTTGATAAAGTATCTGCAGCATTAACACGAAAAGGTGTTGATCAAGAACTTTTAAATAATTTAAAAACTCTTACTTCTAATTCAAAAGCAAAAAGAAAAGAGATGGAAGATTTAACAGCTGAACAAAATAAACTTTCAAGAGAATTTGGAAGATATAAAAAAGAAGGACTTGATATTGCACCATTACAAGCAACTATCAATGATATCAAAGCTTCTAAACAAAAACTTGAAGATGAAGTTAGAGTATTAGAAGAAGAAGTTACTTCAATTGTTTTAGGTATTCCTAATATGCCAGATGATTGTGTTCCTAATGGTGCAGATGAAGATGAAAATGTATTATTAGAAACTATTGGTGAAAAACCAGAGTTTTCTTTTGAACCAAAAGAACACTGGGACTTAGGTGAAAAAGATGGAAGCATTGATTTCGTTCGTGGTGTTAAATTATCTAAAACTAGATTTGTAGCTATGAGAGGTCAAGCTGCTAAAATGGAGAGAGCTTTAATTAATTATATGCTTGATTTTAATGGAAAAAGAGGTTTTGAAGAGTGGTATTTACCATTTATGGCTAACTCTAATTCACTTCAAGGAACAGGTCAACTACCTAAATTTGAAGATGATTTATTTAAAATTGAAGGTGAAGATTTATATTTAATTCCTACTGCTGAGGTTGTTTTAACTAACCTTTATAACGATGAAATCGTACCAGCTGAAGACTTACCTATGTTATTAACTTCTTATACTCCTTGTTTCAGAAAAGAAGCTGGATCTGCAGGAAGAGATACTAGAGGACTAATTAGATTACACCAATTTGATAAAGTAGAAATGGTTGCAATTACTAAACCAGAACAAAGTGAAGAAGTATTTGAAAAAATGATTCAATGTGCATCTGATTTATTATCATCATTAGGATTATCTCACCAAAAAGTTCAATTATGTACTGGAGACTTAGGTTTCTCAGCTGCAACAACAATTGATTTAGAAGTATGGTTACCTGGACAAAATAAATATAGAGAAATTTCATCAATTTCAAATACAAAAGAATTCCAATCAAGAAGAGCTAAGATTAGATTTAAAGAGGGTAAAAAGAATCAATTTACTCATACTTTAAATGGTTCTGCTTTAGCAGTAGGACGAACTTTAGTAGCTATTATGGAAAACTACCAAAATGAAGATGGCACAGTTTCTATTCCAGAAGTATTAAAAAAATATATGTAATTTAAAAAATAGGTAGTTATTGTTTTAAGATGGCTGCCTATTAATTTTCTAAGAATATTATAAACTTTTATGATTATTAAAATAAATGAAATGATAGTGTATATTTAACTTAGTTTACTTAGAATCCAGCTTTGTATTCTACATTAATTTAAATAAATAATTTTAACCAATAGCAGAGTAATGATATTAAAAACACCTCACTATCTATTAGCGATAGTACAGGTGTTTTATTATTACCTTAAGAATTATTTACTAGTATTTTTAGCAATAACATCTAATTTAGTTACTGTTATTAGTGATATAGTAAAAACTTCTTTTATAAAAGACAACATTGGAATTAAAAAAAAGTATATTCCAAATCCAACTCCAACAAATGCCAATGGAATAGAAATTATTCCAAATATAAATATTGTTGAATCCATAGATACTTTGCTAAATGTATACATTGGGAATTCTTCATCATCTTTTATAATTGCTGTATCACTATTTTCTGCTAGTCTCATAGTCGAAGCTTTCCAAATTTTAAAAGGCAAAATTATAAAATATAAGAATATTTTCAACCAAGCTATAAATGCTTTTTTAATCGCTAATCCTAGTGTTATTTCATTTGAAAGTTCTGCTGTTGTACCTATGTTTTCCATCTTAATTACTCCATTTTTTAATTTTTATGATTATATGTAAAGTATCATTAATATCATGTTAATATGGTATTAATTTAATTAATTGTAATTATATGTTGATTTTGTGCTTTTAATTGCAATTTATAAATGTAAAATAATTCTAGTCTGTAGGTTCTAATTGTTTTTATTTACATCCTTTAATTACTAATAAATACAAAGATGTTATATGTAGAATGCAATTAAAATTTTAGTGAAGAAATTTAGGTTAGAAATGGGATAATTTGATTAATTTAAAGATCTAAATTTATAAATTCTTCTTATTAAATTTTAATTACTATAATATTTAAAATAAAAAGTATATTTTTAAGTGAATTAAATCTTATACTTAAAGAACTTTAACTAAAAGTATAAGATTCAATATAAATCCTAATCTATAAAGATAGTGATTTTAATTCAGCTTTCAAACCCTTATAAAGGCTGTAACACATAATTAATAATATAAAGGTAAAAGGTAAGGCTGTAGTAATTGAAGCAGCTTGTAGTGCACTTAACGCATCTTTACCACCTACATATAATAAAGAAATTGCTACTAGTCCTTCAAATAATGCCCAAAATACTCTTTGCCTTGCTGGTGTATCTGTTTTACCACCTGCTGTAATACTATCAATAACTAAAGATCCTGAATCAGACGATGTTACAAAAAATACAACAATTAAAAATATTGCAAGTGCTGAAGTTATTGTTGCAAATGGAAGACTTTCCAACATTTGAAATAAAGCTAAAGATTTATCTGTTAAGCCATTAGATAAAGCACCAACATTATTTATAACTTGTTCTAATGCAGTTAATCCAAATGTACTCATCCACATAGTTGTTACAATAGTTGGAATTAATAAAACTGCAATAATAAATTCTTTTACAGTTCTACCTTTTGAAATTCTGGCAATAAACATTCCTACAAAAGGAGACCACGCAATCCACCATGCCCAATAAAATACGGTCCATCCGTGGAACCACTCTGTATCTTCTCTTCCTATAAAATTACTAAGTTGAAAAATATTTGTAGCATAATTACCTAATGTTGTAGCAATTCCTGTTAAAATTAAAAGAGTAGGTCCTACAATTATCACAAATAATAGCAATAAAGCAGCTATGATAATATTGAGTTTACTTAGAATTTTTACTCCACCTTCTAATCCACGCATTACTGAAACAACTGCAATTAAAGTAATTACTACAATAATGATTATTTCAAGTTCTGAACTTTTTTGAATTCCAAATAAGAAATTAAGTCCAGATGAAATTTGCTGTGCTCCAAGTCCTAAAGAAGTTGCAAGTCCAAAGATTGTTGCAAGTACTGCAAGAATATCAATAACATGACCTGGCCATCCCCAGATTCGCTCTTTTAAAATAGGATAAAATACTGAACGCATAGTTAAAGGTAGTTTTTTATTATAAGAAAAAAATGCAAGTGATAAACCAACAACTGCATATATTGCCCAAGGATGTAATCCCCAGTGATACATAGTTGCACCCATTGCTAAATCTTTAGCAGCAGGTGTATTAGCAACTACATTTAAAGGTGTATGCCACCAAGAAGTGTAGTAAGCAACAGGTTCAGCAACCGACCAATACATTAATCCAATTCCCATTCCTGCTGAGAATAACATTGAAAACCATGAGAATGTTGAAAATTCAGGTTTTGCATTTTGTCCACCAATTCTAATTTTCCCCATAGGTAAAAATATTAGAGCAATGCAGAATAGTACAAAAAAGTTTCCAGAAAACATGAATAACCAGTCAAAATTATTAATTGACCACCATTTTGCGCTATCTAAAATTTCTTTTGCTTGTGTTGGAGCAAACAGTGTTGCTATAACAAATATTACAATCAGTACAGCACTGATAATAAAGACGGGATTGTGTATATCTAAGCCAAATTTTTGCAAATTATCCTGGCCTACTTTATATTTGGTTTCATTAGTATTCATAATTGACTTTCTCTCACAAGAATATATCTGGTGAATTATATTTTAATTAAGTCATTTTTATTAATTTTATACAAAATTAATAAAAATAACTATACTTAAAGTAACATAAGTATCTTTATATAAGATTAGTCAATCTTCATTTAAAATATTAAATACTTGTAAAATCTCTATATAAATACATAATTCTTTTGCATAAAGTTATTTTTTAAATATAATTAAAAATACTTTTACCTAAACTTTATCTTTCTTAAAAATATTATTATTATAATATACTAGCTATTAATTCCTTTG
>JABSON010000016.1 GCA_013215915.1 Campylobacteraceae bacterium
ATGAAAGAGTTGAAAAACTAGATATTATTGGTTCTGGTAAAATTGATGATTTAATAAGACAAAATAAGATTAATGCAAAAATGGCATCTTCTTTAATAAGTGATTCTTTAAGAACTTATCATATTTGTAAAAAATTAGTATTTATTACAAATATAATATTCTTAAAAGAGAATGAATTTAATATTCTAGAAAAAGAAGATTAAATTAATATATATTACTCTTTTACTAAAATTATAGGTTTTGCTTCAACCCAAATTATTCCATCTATTTCTAATTTTTTATTTTTAAATTTTTTATTTTTATTTAAATCTCTGGCATTAAATCCCCAAAAACCAGCTTTTGGAATTGTAAAAGTAAACTCACCATTTTTATTTGTTTTTATTCCTAAACTTGTAAATGAAGTATGAGGTGCAATAATTTTATCTTTTCCCATTTTATTTTCTTTTATATTAATATCTCTATTTAAATAACTTACATCAATATTCGCATATGGTACTATTCTGCCATTACTTTTTACGATTCCTGTAAAACTTCCTCCTTCCCAAATTGAATATGGTTTAGTTAAAGGAACAATTTCTGCTTCAAGATTTAAATCTCTATCCCAATCTGTTGGCGCTCCAGCAACATTAATTATTGTTTTTACAATTTGTTGAATATATATATCTTGATTGTCTTCATAAAAAGGTGCAGTTTTTAGAATTAAAATATGATCACCCATTTTTCTTGCTTTATATCTTGCTTTATATGCATGCCCACTATTTACATTCCCTTTAAATTGTATGTCTATTAAACTAGAAAGTAAATTTTTTTTCTTTTTTTTGTTTATTACATAAAATTCACTTACTTTTGAAAAAACTTTTGAATCATGTTGTTTACCCATATCTAAAGTATATTTATCTTCAAAAGGATGAGTAAATATCTGTCTTAATTCAATAGTTTTTCCTTTTTCTAAAGTTAATGTTGGTGTATATAATAGTTGAACATGTGCAAATATATTTGTACTTAAAAAAAGTGTAAGTATCATAAAAAGTAGTTTTCTCATTGTTTTCCTTGTTATTATTTCTTTTTTATTTCTTTTAATATTTTATTTGTATTTCTAATACTTATAAAAATAGTTAAAAATAATAAAATAAATGCAGATATTATTGATATATTCACTGCCGTACTGCTAGATAAATCAATATTTAATTTATCCGATCTTTTTTTCTTGTTTTTTTCTTTTGTATCAGAAGTGCTTTTTGCAAAACCAGCTAATGGCGGAATTCCATTTTTTGTAATCTTATGCCCAGGCCCACCCATTAATATAATTAAATATGGTTCTTTTGGTATTTCTATTGTTAATTCACTTTCCTCTGATAGTCTTTTTTCATAAATGATTTCTTCTGACGAAATAGATGTAAGTTGTATTAATGCTCCTGCTGCACTCTCACCTGTATTAAATATTCCTTCTACCGTTATAGTATTATCTTCATTATCAAATACATTTAATAATAAAGAGTGTGCATTAATACTAATAGGTAGTATTAGTATTAATAATAGTTTTAAAAAAAATTTCATTTAATTTCCTTTTTATTTTTTACCCAAAATATGTTTGCTTCATCTCTATTTTTAGGTAGTTTTTTAGAAATATAAAGAATTGTAAATCCAAATATAAAAAGACCAATATCTACAGCTAATATATTAAATACCTTTTCCTTGATAAGTCTTAGAGGTGAAAAACCTGAGATAATAAAATGAATAATAGGTGTACTTATAAATAATAAAGCAGCAGAAAATAATAATTCTTTTGATGCTTGATAAGAGTTTATTCTATAAAATGCCCAAAAAAGTGTAAATAACCATATATTATAAAATATTCCTTGTTGCCAAAGTACTCTATCTACTAGATCAAAAGGTAATAACCATTGAAGTATAAATAGTGCTGCAGTTGAGGGAATAACTCCTATCATAATTGCTAAAGAAAGTTTTCCAAACCAATGATAAAAAATTGTTTTGCCATCATATTTTCTTGCTTTTTTCTCAAGCCAGAGCATAACACCAAATGAAATAGCAATACAACATAAAAGCATTAAAACTGCAATCAAAATTCTAAAGAATATGTTAATCCCAAATAAAAAATGTAAGAAAAATAATGATTCTGCAACAAATACACTCCATACAGTATCCATAACTTTTTTATGTTTTATTAACTCTCCATTAACTGCATTTAATGTAATAGATGGTTTATTAAATATTCCACCATTTAAAAATGGTTTATATGGATTATAAGCAATTATTTCTACTCTTGCAGATTCGTCATTCCAGTTTATTAGCTTAATTTGTTTTAATGTTAAATCTGGATTAATATTTATAGCTTTTTTGATAAGAATATTAAGATCTAACATTTTGGCTGTTTTATTCTCAAGTTTAATACTTTTTTCTCTTGGAAATAATACTTTTCCTACAAGAGAATCTATATCTTTAGCTTGTCCTTTTGTAAGGATTTCTGCCATTGGACCTGAACTTATCAAACCCACATTCATAACTGCTCCAGTTAGTATAATAATTAAGTATGGAGGAAAAAGCCAGGTAAAAAGTTTTATATGAATTCTTGAAAATGTTGATTGTTGATTTTTACCTTTATTAGTAAACTTCATTTTAATAATTAACATTAGGCCTGAAATGACTAAAAACATACCACCAATTGCTACTAATCCAAATATTATACGTCCAATAATTTTTAAAGGTTGTCCATAATGAAGTTCATTTAAAAACTCTGCTAAATGAGATTTATTATCTTCATCATCTAATTTTTTTTCTGTTTTAGGATTAAATGCTATATCCTTATAAAATCTGTGTGTAATTACTAAAGCATTATCTCCCATATGTCCAGGAAGATTTATAATTACATTATTTTTTGGAAAATTTGGATCTTCTAATACCGTATTAATCATTTTAGTATAATTTATTTCTGCAATATTTATTTGTTCAAAATGTCTAGAAGGTTTTTCCCACATTTTTATATAAGGTAATAATATTGCAAAAATTCCAAAAAATAAAGATAAAAATAATATTTGCGAAAATACAATTCCCGCACTTATATGAATTGTAAATAGTTTTTGTTTTAAAAGTTTTGACTTAGATTCTTCCATTAATTTCCTTTAGTAATAAATGTAATTTAATATAATAAAAACAAAAGTAGGTATGGAAAAACGAAATAAGGCAATTAACCTAGTTGGTGATAATATTATATATATTGATACTATTGCCCATATTAAAGTATTAAACATTATTGCTATTATTGCGCTTTCTTCAGTTTTACCAGGTAAGATAAAAGCTAAAAAAGTCATTCCCAAATATGAAATGATTAAACCACCAAAAATAGAGCATAAGGTTCTAACTAATCCAATTTTTTTTCCATTCTTTTCTGCTGTTGATAGTTTTTTATAGATTTTTTTTATCACTGTTAACCTTGTTTGATTGATTATTAAAGTTTCTCAAAATTAATTGAGAAACTTTATCTATTCTTATTAGAATTTGTAACTTAGACTTGCATTAAGAGTTCTAGGAGAACCTTCTGCAACACCTATATTTGTAGAAGCCGCTCTAACATATTCTTTATTAAATAAATTTTTTACACTTAAGTTTGCTTCCCAAGATGCTTTTTTATAAGAAATACTTGCATTATAAATAGTATGAGCTTTTACTGTAATATCATTTAATCCTCTAGCTGATACAGTTTTTTTACCTAAATATTCAGCTCCCGCTCCTATATATACATTTGAAAAAGTAGGGTTATTTAATTTATATGTAGTAAACACATTTGCAGTATGTTTGGGAACACCATTAAACTCTTTATTTTTATTATCTTTAGTTTTTGTATAACCATATGAAGCAACAATAGACCATCCTGGTGATAGTTCTCCATTTAAATCAAATTCAATACCTTGACTTTGTCTTTTTGCACTAGCTATATAGTCTCTAGGATTAGCAGTATTATTATCTAACATTGCTACATTTTCTTTTTCTATTTTAAATATACTTGCTGTAAAACTTAAATTATCATCTAATAATTTTTGTTTTAAACCAATTTCGTATCCTTTTCCTGTTTCAGGTTTAAGAATTTTGCCACTAGCATCTTTATACCAAGATTGTTGTGGATTAAATGATTCAGAATAATTTGTAAAAATTGATGTTTCTTGATTTATTTTATATACAATTCCAAATTGAGGAAGTACTTTTGTACTTCTGTAAGAAGATGAAGGTGTAGGTTCATCAATATATTTTACTTTTTCATATCTAAGACCTGCACTAAATACTAAGTTTTCACTGGCATTTATATGGTCTTGAATAAAACCACCATATCTTGTTGTTTTAAATACACCATTTACTCCTGGACCAAAAGATGTTAAATTATTTGGAGTTTCAGGGTAAGGTAATTTATATTTTGGATTTTTTAAGTCAAGGTAATATGCTGATGCCCAATCTACTGCTGTAAATTGTTTAAAGTTTTGTTTTCTATAATCTAAACCTATTGTTAAATTGTTTTCAATGTTAGCAATTTTAAAATCACTATTTATTGTATATTGTAAAATATTTTCTGTATAGTCTTGATTCTGTTGTGTATATACGTGTTTTATTTGATTTGTATCATAATTATAAGCCATAACAGCAAGTGATTTTGGTAAATCTAGCGTATAATTTACATTTCTATATTTAAAATGTGAATTCCAATTATTAAAAGTACTATCAAAATCAAAACCTAAGATTTTTTGATCTCTATATGCTATTTCAGCAGGATGACTTATTGTATTTTTTAATGAAGCTTCAATTCCTCCATCTTTACTTAAAATACTTCCAAAATCAAAAGGTTTTTCTTCATCTGATATTTCGGCAATAAGAGTTAGTGTATTATTTTCATTTAAATCATAAGCTAATGATGGTGCAATAAAAAGTTTTTTATTATTATTGCTGAAGTTTTTATATCCGGGGTCATTTTTATATGTTGTAACAAGTCTATATCTTAATTTTCCATTTTCACTTAAAGGTCCACCAATATCTAATTTTGGTGAAAACAGAGCATTTGAGTTTATATCTAGTTTTATTTCAGCATGAAATTCTTTTTGTGGTTTTTTCTTAACAAGATTAATAATTCCACCTGGTTGTGATTCACCAAATTGAATTGAATTTGGTCCTTTTAGTACTTCAATACTTTCTAAATCAAAAACTTCAGGATCTGGAATACCTTTTTCTACTCTTAATCCATCTCTTAATAATGATATTCCTCCAAAACCTCTCATTGAATAAGAATTATTTCTAGATCTACCATGACCTTGATATACAGTATTTGAAGACATTGTAATAATATCATCAACTGTATTTGTTTGAAAATCAGAAATAAAGTCTTTATTAAATACTTGAACAGAATTTGCCATTTTTTCTGTTTCAATATTATTTCTACCTATGTTAGTTTTTTTTGTATTTAAATAATTAGATGAATTATCACTAATAATAGTAATTGTCTCTAGTTTTTTATTTTCTTCACTAGGATTAACTTTATCTGCTAATAATGTTGAAGCAGAAAGTAACAAAATTGAAAGTGTAATTGATATGTGTTTATGTAAATGATTTATTCTCATAAATATTCTCCTAAATTTTTAGGGAATATTACAATTAATGATTGTTATTATCAATATCTTTTAGTCAAATAAAGGAATTAAATAGCTAAAAAAGGGAAAAATTATTTATTAAATTGTTTTTTATATACACTAGGTGTTAAATCAAAATATTTAAAAAACAGTTTTGAGAAGTTTCCTGTGTGCTTATATCCAACTTTTAGTGCAACTTCTTTTACACTAAAATCTTCTTTTAGTAATTCTTTTGCTATTTTCATTCTATGTTTTTGTAACATTTCATATATCGTCATTTTATAATATATTTTAAAATCTTTTTTTAAATAACATTCATTTATTGCTGATTTATATGCAATTTCTTTTATTGAAAGTGATGAAGCATATTGAGTTAAAATTATCTCTTTTGCCTTTTTTAGTGATCTTATTATATTTTTATCAAGATTAAGTTTTGAATTAATATTATGAATTGTTTTTTCAATTGTATATTGAACTAAAGATGTTATTTTTGATTCTAAATATAAATCAGTTATTAAAAACTCATTTAAATTTTTTCCTTTAAAATATAATAAGGTCTCCATTTGCTCATGATCAATATCTCCACCTTCAAGAATTGCATAAGAATTTTTTTTAGCCTCTTGCATCTTTTCATTTAGATTATGTAGTTTGTTTGAAAGTTTTAAAAAAAGTTCTTCTTTTATTCCTATCGTTAACGTATTATATACAGTATTTTTTTTTAAATATAAATCTACTTCAAATTTATCTGAAGAAAAACCTAAAAAATAAGTATTTTTTTTAAAAAAGTATTCTCTTTTATCTTTAAAAACATAGGTAAAATCATTTGATAGATTAAATATTAATATTGCACCTGCTACTTCAGAACTTAATTTTGCACATGTATTTTTCTTTAATTTATAATTATTCGAAGATGTCGCTATTCCACTACCTGCGTCATACCAAATAAAATTTCCTTCACCTAGATTAGATTTTACTTTCGCCAAAAAACTTTCTCGAGAAAAAGGGTTATTTATTTTTTCCACTATATCAATTAGATCATAATAGTTAATGTAATTTATATTATTCATATTTGCATATTACACTAATTGCAATAAAAGTACAATGTATATAATATTTTAAGATACTATCTATTCATGTAAAATTATATCTCAAATTTTTTTTAAGATGACAATTATTAGTGAATTTTATTTTTATCAAAATATTATCTTTGTTAATATATATATTAACATAGTATCTAAAATCTAAAGTGAAATAAATTTTAATAAAGTTATTTAATAGGATTAATATTCTTAAAAGAGAATGAATTTAATCTTCTATAAAAGAAGATTAAATTCATATGTTTTTAGTATTTTGTGTAAACAGTTTTAGAACTAGTATAAAAAGCACCTGCTGCATATGATTTTTCACGTGATCCATAAGATGAATCTTTTTTACCACCAAATGGAACATGGTTATCCATTCCCGCTGTTGGAAGATTAATCATTACATTTCCAATATCAGCATCATGTTTAAATCTATTTGCAAGTTTTAAATCATTTGTAATAATTCCACCTGATAATCCAAAAATTGTATCATTTAAAATCTCAACAGCATCTTCGTAATCATCTGCTTTTATTACACAAGCAATTGCTGCAAACATTTCTTCTTGATTAATTCTCATTTGAGATTTTCCATCTACAAATAGAGCAGGTGAGAAAAAGTATCCATTTGTTTCACTTTTAATAGCTTCACCACCACAAAGAAGTGTTGCTCCTTCTTCAAGTCCTAATTTAACGTAAGCTAAGTTTTCATCTAATTGTTTTTTATCAATACAAGGACCTATTTGAGTACTTTTATCCATTACATTTCCAACAACTAATGATTTCATTTTTTCTTGGAATTTTTCTAGAAATTCATCATAAATTCCTGGAGTAACAATTAGTTTTGAACAAGAAGTACATTTTTGTCCATTAGCATTATAAGAACCTTTAATAGCAGCTTCAACAGCTAAATCTATATCGGCATCATCTAAAATAATTAAAGAGTTTTTACTTCCCATTTCAAGTTGTAGTTTTGTCATAGTTGTAATTGATTTTTTAGCTAATTCTTGTCCTACTGCTACTGATCCTGTAAAAGTAATAGCTTGTACTTTTTTAGATTTAGATAAAGCATCTCCAATAACTCCACCTTTTCCAAATGTTAATGAAAATACACCTTTAGGTAAGGCAGTTGAATTAATTATATGAGTTAATATATAAGCAATTGCTGGCGTTTTACTTGAAGGTTTAAATATTACAGAATTTCCATAAGCTAGAGCCGGAGCAATTTTCCATGCTGGAATTGCTAAAGGATAATTCCAAGGAGTAATAACACCTATTATACCAACAGACTCATTTATTACTTCAATATCAACATTTACTCTAGGTGAATCCATATAAACACCTTTATTTCTAATTGCTTCTGCTGCAAAATAAGAAAAGAATTCAGCTGATTTTACAACTTCATCTATTGCTTCTTTTAAAGGTTTTCCAGCTTCTCTTGCAATGATCTCACCGAAATAATCTTTATCTTCAAGTAGTTTTTCTGCTATTTCATTTAAAATATCAGCTCTTAAAAAGATAGAAGAATTTTTCCAAGTTTTTTGAGTCTCATGTGCATAATCTATTGTTTCAAGTACATTACTTAACGTTCCTTTGTAATATGTAGAAACTATATCACTTGGATCAGAAGGATTAATATTTTTATCAATCTCACCACTATCTCTCCATTCACCACAAATTAGATTTTTCAATGGATCATTTTGTATTGATGCTCTGAACTCTGATTTTAATAATTGTTTTTCTTCTATCTTTTTCATATGATTCCTTTTTATTTGTTAATTCATTATAATGATATAAAACTTAAGTAAAGCTTAGTTGTTATAACAATATAACAAATTAATTAAATCATATTGAAAGTGTTCTATTTATTGATTCTGTCCATCCTTTATATAGCTCAATTGCTATATCTATATCCATAGAAGACTCAAATCTTTTTTCTAAATGCCAATTATTAGCGAAATCTTCTTTATTTGTATAAAAACCTTTTTTCATTCCTGCTAAAAAAGCTACACCTAAAGCAGTAGTCTCTAATATTTCAGGTCTATCAACGCTAGTTCCTAAAATGTCTGCTAAAAATTCAATTGTATAATCTGAGGCTGACATTCCTCCATCTACTCTTAAAACAGATTTTTCTTTTATATTTATATTCTCATCAAATGATTCTATGTCATTATGCATAGCATCTAATAAGTCTTTTGTTTGATATGCAACTGATCGTAAAGCTGCTTTTGCAAATTCAGCTGGTCCTGAGTTTCTTGTTAGTCCATAAATTGCACCTCTACAATGTGCATCCCAATAAGGAGCTCCTAAACCTGTAAAAGCCGGAACTATATATAACTCTTGAGAAGGATCAGCAGCCAAAGCTAACTCTTGAGTATCTTTAGCTTCGTTTATAATTTTAAGTCCATCTCTTAACCATTGAACTACTGCTCCAGCTACAAAGATAGATCCTTCAATTGCATAAGTTATTTCACCATCAAGTTGATAAGCAATAGTACTTAAGAGTCTATTTTTTGATAAAATCATATGAGGACCTGTATTTAATAATACAAAACATCCTGTTCCATAAGTAGCTTTTATCATTCCTTCTTTAAAACAAGCCTGTCCAATAGCTGCACTTTGTTGATCACCTGCAACTGCATTAATTTCTATGCTTTCTCCAAATATACTAGAATGAACTTCTCCGAAATTATCCGCACAGTTTTTAACTTCAGGTAACATAATCATAGGAATATCTAATAAGTCACAGATCTCTTTGTCCCAAGTTCCATCATTAATATTAAATAACATAGTTCTAGAAGCATTTGTTGCATCGGTTAAGTGCTTTTTTCCATTTGTTAATTTCCAAATTAAAAAAGAATCCACTGTACCAAATAATAATTCACCCTTTTTGGCTTTTTCTCTGGCGCCTTCAACATTATCTAAAATCCATTTTAATTTTGTTCCTGAAAAATATGGATCAAATAAAAGACCTGTTTTCTCTCTTAACATTTGTTCATGGCCTACTTTTTTATACTCTTCACAAATACTAGCTGTTCTTCTATCTTGCCAAACAATTGCATTATAAATTGCCTGTCCTGTATTTTTATCCCATACTATTGTTGTTTCCCTTTGGTTTGTAATTCCAATTGATACGATATCTGAAGCTTTGATATTGTTATCTTTAAAAAGATTTTTACAGGTATTTAATACTGTATTATATAAATCATTTGCATCATGTTCAACCCATCCTGATTGTGGAAAATATTGAGGAAATTCTTCTTGAGATGAAGCATGTATTTTCATGTCTTTATTAAATAAGATTGCTCTACTTGATGTTGTACCTTGATCTATTGATAAAATATATTTCATAATACCTACTTTTGATTTTAATTTATTTGCAGAATAAAGTTCACATATATGAAGTTTATTCTACAAACAATTTGAATACTCAAATTGTTTGTATTATACTTATTTTGACCAAGATTTAATTAGTTCATCATATGAAATAGTTAAAGCTTTTGGTTTTTCATTCATTAATTTAGCTTTTGGAGAACCTGCTTGGTTTAACCAATATGATTCAGAACTCTTTTTATTAAGTTTTGGACCAATATCACCTTGAACACCAGCTCTTTGAATTCTTTTCATAACTTTTTCTTGAGCTTCACATAATGAGTTTAATGCTTCTTGAGCAGTTTTAGCTCCAGATGATGCATCACCAATATTTTGCCACCATAATTGTGCCAATTTTGGATAATCAGGAACATTAGTACCAGTTGGTGACCATTGAACACGTGCTGGAGATCTATAAAACTCAATTAATCCACCAAGTTTTGGCGCTCTTTTTGTAAAAGACTCATGATTAATTGAAGATTCTCTAATAAAAGTTAATCCTACATGAGATTTTTTTAAATCTACAGTTTTAGAAGTAACAAATTGTGCATATAACCATGCGGCTTTAGATCTTTTAATAGGAGTTGATTTCATTAAAGTCCAAGAACCAGCATCTTGATAACCAATTTTCATTCCTTTTGTCCAATATGCACCATGAGGTGAGGGTGCCATTCTCCATTTTGGAGTTCCATCAGCATTAACAACAGCAATTTTTTCTTTTACCATATCAGCTGTAAAGGCTGTATACCAGAACATTTGTTGTGCAATTTGACCTTGTGCTGGAACTGGACCTGCTTCTGAGAATACCATTCCTGCAGCCGAAGGTGGTGCGTATTTTTTTAACCATTCAACATATTTTTCAATTGCATAAACAGCAGCAGGTGAATTTGTAGCTCCTCCTCTATTTACACAAGAAGCAGTCGGTTGAGATTTTGAATTTACTCTAATTCCCCATTCATCAACAGGTAATCCATTTGGTTCACCTACATCACCCATTCCAGCCATAGACATCCAAGCATCAGTAAATCTCCATCCTAAAGATGGATCTTTTTTACCATAATCCATATGCCCATAAACTTTTTTACCATCTATTACTCTACCTGTAAAGAATTCTGCAATATCTTCATATGCAGACCAGTTAACAGGAACACCTAATTTATAGCCATATCTAGATTTAAAATCAGCCATATTCTTTTTATCTGCAAACCAATCAGCTCTAAACCAATACAAGTTAGCAAATTGTTGATCTGGTAGTTGATATAATTTACCATCAGGTCCAGTTGTAAAATTAAGTCCAATAAAATCTTTTAAATCTAAACCTGGGTTTGTTACATCTTTACCTTCATTTTTCATCCATGAGCTTAAATCTCTTGCTTGCTGATATCTCCAATGAGTACCAATTAAATCAGAATCATTAATATAAGCATCATAGATATTTTGTCCCGTTTGCATTTGAGTTTGTAGTTTTTCAACAACATCACCTTCTCCAATAATGTCATGAAGAACTTTTATACCTGTTAAATCAAAAAAAGCTTTTGTTAATACTTTACTTTCGTAAACATGAGTACCAATACCTTCTGAAACAACTTTAATCGTCATTCCCTTATAAGGAACAGAAGCTTTTTCAAACCAATTCATTTCTTTTTTCATTTCAGCTTTAGATAAAACTGATGGTTGAAATTCTTTCACCCATTTAGTCATATCAACAGACGCATAAACTGATGTTGTACTTAATAACAATGTAGCTAGAACTGAAGTAGTCATTCCATATTTTAATTTCATTTCTTTTCTCCTAATTAATATTAATATTTTCAAGTATAGTAAAAAATTACTAAAATTATTATTTTTTTACTAAATTAATTTTATACCCATTTAAATACAGCTAAGGCATAAATAAAACAAATAACAAGTGCTCCAAATATAGGAGCTCCAAAAGCCGCTAAATAAGCAATGCTAATAAAAGCAGAACCTAAAAGTGAAAGAAAAAGCCTATCTCCTGGTGTTGTTTCAATCCGCAAGATACCTAGCCTTGGTGCTTGCGGTGCTTTTATTGACCATATTGCCATTATTACTAAAGCAATAAAAATACAAATGAAAAATGCGGCCGTTCCACTAGTCCAAGCCATCCATGATAAATTCATAAACTCTCCTTATACTCTACCAAGAGATAAACCCTTAGCAATATGATTTCTTACAAAATAAATAACAATTGCACCTGGTACTAATGTTAATACACCAGCTGCTGCTAATACTCCCCAATCAACTCCAGAAGCTGAAACTGTTTTTGTCATTGTTGCAGCAATTGATTTAGCATCAACTGCTGTAAGAGTTCTACTTAAAAGTAATTCAACCCATGAAAACATAAAACAAAAGAATGCAGCAACACCAATTCCTGAAGCAATTAATGGTGTAAAAATTTTTGTAAAAAATGCAAAAAAACTAAAACCATCAACATAGGCTGTTTCATCAATTTCTTTTGGTACACCACGCATAAAACCTTCTAAAATCCAAACTGTTAAAGGAACATTGAATAATGTATGGGCTAAAGCCACCGCTAAATGTGTATCAAATAAACCAACGCTTGAATAAAGCTGAAAAAATGGCAGCGCAAAAACTGCAGGTGGTGCCATTCTGTTAGTTAGTAACCAAAAAAACAGATGTTTATCTCCTAAGAATGTATATCTTGAGAATGCATAAGCAGCAGGAAGTGCTACTACTAATGAAATGACTGTATTCATAACAACATAAATCATTGAATTAATATATCCCCAATACCAAGAAGGATCTGTAAAAATTGTAATGTAATTATCAAATGTTAAATTAATAGGAAAAAGTGAAAATGTTCCTAAAATTTCTTCATTTGTTTTTAAACTCATATTAATTAACCAATAAATTGGTATCATTAAAAACAGTATATATAAAAGCATAATACTAGGTGATTTACTTGAGAAAAAACCTTTTTTTTCAATTCTTGACATTTTAGTTCTCCCTCTTATCGATATTATTCATTACAGTAAAAAATACCCAAGATACAAGTAAAATTACTAAAAAGTACATTAACGAGAATGCAGCTGCTGGTCCTAAGTCAAACTGTCCAATTGCCATTTTTACAAGGTCAATTGAAAGAAAAGTAGTAGCATTACCAGGTCCGCCACCTGTTAAAACCATAGGTTCAGTATAAATCATAAATGAATCCATAAATCTTAATAGTGTAGCAATTAATAAAACACCCATCATTTTAGGAAGTTCTATATATCTAAATACATTCCATCTAGATGCTTGATCTATTTTTGCAGCTTGATAATAAGCTTGAGGAATTGATTGTAATCCTGCGTAACATAATAAAACAACTAAAGAAGTCCAGTGCCATACATCCATTACAATAATAGTTACCCAAGCATCAAATACATTTTGAGTATAGTTATAATCAATACCAATAGAGGCTAGAGCATATCCTAATAATCCAATATCTGTTCGTCCGAAAATTTGCCAAATTGTTCCAACTACATTCCAAGGTACAAGTAAAGGAAGTGCTACTAAAACTAAACAAACAGATGCCCAAACTCCACCTTTTGGCATATGAAGTGCTATAAATATTCCTAAAGGAATTTCAATAGCTAAAATAATTCCAGTAAAAAGAACTTGTCTTCCAAATGCGTCATGAATTCTCTCAGAATGTATTATTTCTTCGAACCATTCTAAACCAACTGCATAAAATACATTATTCCCAAATGTGTCTTGAACTGAATAATTAACAACAGTCATTAAAGGAATTAAAGCTGAAAATCCAACTAATAATAAAACTGGTAAAACTAAAAACCAAGCTTTTTGATTTACTGTTTTTCTCATGATATTACATCTCCTTCATAAATCCAAGAATCAGCATAAATATTTACTTTATCCATATTAAATTTCATAGAAGACATAGTAGAAGTAATTTTTGTATCTTCTTCTACAATAATATTTATTTTCTTTCCATCATACATAGCTCGTACAATTTTGTGATGTGCTAAATCTTCAATTCTTAGAATATCAATTTTAATTCCTTCTCCATCTTCACAAAGTTCAATAAATTCTGGTCTAATTCCAAGTTCAAGTTTTTTATTTGTATCTTGATAAATATGATTTAATTTAATTGTATCATTTTCAAGTTTTGCAATATTCCCTTGAATTTGTACATCTAAAACATTCATTCCTGGTGAGCCTATAAAATATCCTACAAAAGTGTGAGCTGGTTTTTCAAATAATTCTTCAGGAGTGCCTATTTGTATTACTTCTCCATCTTTCATTAAAACCACTTTATCTGCAAAAGTTAAAGCTTCTGTTTGATCATGTGTTACAAAAATCATAGTATGTTTAAGCTCTTTATGTAAAGCTTTTAATTGAGTTCTTAATTCCCATTTCATATGAGGATCAATTACTGTTAATGGTTCATCTAATAAAATAGCATTAACATCTTCTCTTACCATTCCTCTTCCCAATGAAATTTTTTGTTTTTCATCTGCTGATAAACCTTGTGCTTTTTTATGCATTATGTCTTCAACTTGAATTGAACGTGCAATTGAAGCTACTCTTTGTGCTATATATTTAGCATCTGCTCCTCTATTTTTTAAAGGAAATTCAAGGTTTTGTTTTACTGTCATCGTATCGTATACAACAGGAAATTGAAAAACTTGTGCAATATTTCTATCTCCTGTATCTTTAAAAGTTACGTCATCATCATCAAAAATAATTCTACCCTCAGATGGAGTTATAATTCCTGAAATAATATTAAGTAGTGTTGATTTTCCACATCCTGAAGGTCCAAGAAGTGCATAAGCAGCTCCGTCTTCCCATTCGTGATTTAACTTTCTTAATGCATAATCTTTTTCCGAAGTTGGATTCTTCATATAAGAGTGTGCTAAGTTTGAAAGAGTAATTCTAGCCATATTACCTTCTCCTATTTTCTGTTATTTGCATATGATGCATTTTTTAATATTTCACCATCTTTTTTAAATATAAACATATGCCTTGTTTCTAAATACAAACATAACTCTGAGTTATATTCAAAGTCATGAACTCCATCAACTAAACCAATCCAATTTTCATTATGATAAGACATGTGTAAAAAAGTTTCTGAACCTGTTATTTCAGTTACATCTAAATGAGTGTATAATTTAATTGAATTGTCATTTTGTTTTTTTAACTTTAAATGACTTGGTCTAAAACCAGCTAAATATTCGCCTTCTTCTAGATCTTTTAAATCTTCATTTAAAGCTATTTTTCCATTATTTCCAAAATACATAAAAGATTTATCTATTTTTATATTTAAAAAATTCATTGATGGATTTGAGAATACTTTTGCAGTTATTGCATCTTTTGGATGGTGATATACTTCAGCAGTTTCTCCAAATTGAGTAATTCTACCTTCCCATAAAGTAGCTACATTTCCACCTAATAATAAAGCTTCTTCAGGTTCTGTTGTAGCATAAACAAAAATAGCTCCAGATTCTTCAAAAAGTTTAGGAATTTCTTCTCTTAGCTCTTCTCTTAATTTATAATCTAAATTTGCTAAGGGTTCGTCTAATAAAACTAGACCTGATCCTTTTACTAATGATCTAGCTAGTGCACAGCGTTGCTGTTGCCCACCTGATAATTCATTAGGCCTTCTATCTAGCATAGATTCAAGTCTCATAAGTTTTGCAGTTTTTCTAACTGCTTTATCAATAAAATCATCACTTTTTTTCATTATTCTAAGAGGTACAGCAATATTTTCATATACACTCATAGAAGGATAATTAATAAACTGTTGATAAACCATAGCAATTTTTCGCTTTTGCACTTTCATCCCAGTAACATCTTCACCATTCCAAATGATTTTACCTGATGTAGGAACATCTAATCCAGCCATTATCCTCATTAAGGTAGTTTTTCCAGATGATGTACGTCCAAGAAGAACATTCATCGTACCTTTTTTAAGTGTTAAGTTTGTATCATATATATGTGTTCTTCCATCAACCATCATTGTTACATTTTTAAGCTCTAAAGACATATTTCTCTCCTTCTTTTTATAAAAGAATTATTAAATAATACTTATTTTCATTATAACATCATAATGTTATTGATTATCTTGACGTATTGAATTTTAAACTTTGCTTAAAATGTATAAAAAAGTGTTCATTTCTTATAGTTTTTGTATATAAAAAGAACTTTTATATGTTTTTTTTAATATTTAAAATATTTATTAAAATTAACAAAAAGTTATTTAATAATTTAATTGATAATACTACCTATTTAATCAACTAATAGTGAGATAAAAGATTATTATTTATGTGATGTACTGAAATATTTAATTAAAAAGTGAATATCTACTAAAATTTACTTAAAAATAAAATAAATAGTGGTGTTTAAGTTAATTTTAATTTTATCTAGGAGAAAATCATTTACTTTATTATGATGTTATAATCATTTAAAATAATTTTTAGAAAGAAAGGATAAATATGTTTGGTTTCTTAAAACCTGCTGCTCATGTAGAACGTTTAAATAAGGACAAAATTGAACCTGAATATAATCGTTTACGTTGGCAATTATTTTTAGGTATTTTTATTGGTTATGCTGGTTATTATTTAGTTCGTAAGAACTTCTCACTGGCAATGCCTTATTTAATTACAGAATATGGTTATTCTCGTGGTGATTTAGGAGTAGTTTTAGCTGCTGTTTCAATTGCGTATGGATTATCTAAATTTTTAATGGGTTCTGTTTCTGACAGATCTAACCCTAGGTATTTTCTACCCCTTGGTTTAGTTATGTCTTCTATTATTATGTTTACATTTGGTTTTTTCCCTTGGGCTACTGAGAGCATTACTATTATGTTTGTTTTACTATTTTTAAATGGTTGGTTTCAAGGTATGGGTTGGCCAGCCTGTGGTAGGACAATGGTTCACTGGTGGTCACATAAAGAAAGAGGAAAAACTGTATCTGTTTGGAATGTTGCACATAATGTTGGTGGTGGATTAATTGGACCTATGTTCTTATTAGGTTTATACTTATTTAATGATGATTGGCGTTCATCTTTTTATGTTCCTGCCTTTTTTGCATTATTAATTGCTGGATTTGTTTTTTATACTTTAAGAGATACACCTCAATCTTGTGGTTTACCTCCAATTGAAGAATATAAAGATGATTATCCTGATAATTATGAAGCATCACATGAAAATGAAATGAATGCAAAAGAAATTTTCTTTAAATATGTATTAAATAATAAATTATTATGGTTTATTGCTTTTGCAAATGCTTTTGTTTATTTAATTCGTTATGGAGTTCTTGACTGGGCACCTGTATATTTAAGTGAAGTAAAAGATTTTACTGTTGATAAATCATCATGGGCATACTTCTTATACGAATGGGCTGGTATTCCTGGTACACTTTTATGTGGATGGGTTTCAGATAAAGTATTTAAAGGAAGACGAGCTCCTGCTGCTATTTTATTTATGTCTTTAGTAACAATTGCTGTTTTAGTTTACTGGTTTAATCCAGCTGGATATCCTGTAATTGATATGTTAGCTTTAATTACAATTGGTTTCTTAATTTATGGACCTGTTATGCTAATTGGTTTATATGCCCTTGAATTAGCTCCTAAAAAAGCTGCTGGTACTGCTGCTGGATTAACTGGTTTATTTGGTTACTTAGGTGGAGCAGTTGTTGCAAATGCTGTATTAGGTTATACAGTTGATAGTTATGGCTGGGATGGTGGATTTATGATCCTAGTTTCTGCTTGTGGATTCTCTATTTTCTTTTTAATTTTAGCTTTAATAGGCGAAAATGAATTTCACGATGAAAAAGTAAGAAAATTACAAACACAAACACAAAGTATAAAATAGTTATCTCAAATATATTTAAGAGCTAAATAAATTTAGCTCTTAATACTAATCCTAAATATATCCTTTTTAATTCTTTAATATTCTTTTTATGATTATAACATTATAATGAATTTAATAACATTATAACCTTATGATGAAAAAAAGGATTCTATCGTGAAAAATGAGAAATATGACATTATTATTATTGGAGGAGGAGCTACTGGAGCTGGTATTGTTCTAGATGCAGCAGCAAGAGGTTTAAAAACTTTGCTTTTAGAAAAAAATGATTTTTCAGAAGGTACATCTTCAAGAAGTACTAAACTTGTTCACGGTGGAGTTCGTTATTTAGAAGCAGCAGTAAAACGCTTAGATATAGAACAATTTAATTTAGTTAAAGAAGGTCTTCAAGAAAGATACAGACTTTTGAAAAATGCACCTCACTTATGTTCACGACTTACTTTAGTAACACCTTTATATAAATGGTGGGAAATTCCATATATGTATGCTGGTCTTTTTTTATATGATTTAGTATCTGGAAATAAAGGTTTAGGAAGAACTTCTGTTTTAAGTAAAAAAACTATGATAGATACTTTTCCTGTTATAAAAAAAGAGGGTCTTGTTGGAGGAGTAAAATATTATGATGGTACATTTAATGATGCAAGATTAAATATCTCAATATTACAAAGTGCAACAGAATTAAATGCTGAATGTAAAAACTATCATGAAGTATTAGGTTTTTTATATGAAAATGACAAAGTATCAGGTGTAAAAGTGAAAAATACACTTACAAATGAAGTTTTTGAAGTGGAATCAAATGTTGTAGTAAATGCAACTGGAGCTTTCTCTGATAAAATTAGAGCCTTAGACAATGATCAAGCAAAAGCTATGCTTGATTTAAGTTCTGGTATTCATATTGTTCTTGATAAAAAATACTTACCTAATAACGAAGGTTTAATGATTCCTAAAACTGAAGATGGAAGAGTTTTATTTATTTTACCTTGGATGGGTAAATGTTTAGTAGGGACAACAGATGATAAAACTACTTTGTCTCAAAGACCAGAAGTAAAAGAAAAAGATATTGATTATATTTTAAAACACTTAGAAATTTATTTTTCATTAAAAATTGATAAAAAAGAGATTTTATCTTCTTGGTGTGGAATTAGACCTTTAGTTGCGCCTGATAAAGATGCAAGTACTTCTTCAATTGTGAGAGATCATGTAATATCTTCAAGTGATTCTGGACTTGTTAGTATAATTGGTGGGAAATGGACTACTTACAGAAAAATGTCTGAAGAAGTAATTGATTATGTAGAAAAAGAATTTAACTTAGAATTTAACAAATGTATTACCAAAGAACTTAAATTAGTTGGAAGCCAAAACTTTAAAGAAGATATGACTATAAGTGGCGTTGATGAAGATATATCAAAACATTTAATTTCTTTATATGGTGATAAAGCTCAAGATGTAATAGACAAAGTTTCGAGTATAAAAAAACTACATAAAAACTATTCTTATACTAATGCAGAAGTTATTTATTGTATTAAAGAAGAGTTTGTTAAAAAACCACTTGATTATTTAGTTAGAAGATCTTCTTTGGTATTAATTGATAAAAAAGCTGCAAAAGATATTTTAGATGAAGTACTTACTCTTATGTCTAAAGAATTAAATTGGGATGAACTAAAAATTAAAGAAGAGAAAAAAGAAGCTTTAACAATTTTAAATTCTTATATATAGTTATAATGAAGTGCCTATACTTCGTATTTAAGGGCACTTTAAAAGTCTATGCTGTAAAATCAAGAAAATTTAAAAAATAATTAGCTTGAAAATGCAATATATTTCTTAAATTACCAAAGGAATATTTTGTTAAAAAAGAATGGCATACCTCTATATTTACAAGTAAAAGAGAAAATTTTTAAAGATATAAAAGATAATTATAAAGTTAACGATATTATTCCTACTGAAGCTAAACTTGAAGAAAAATACAAAGTTTCAAGAATAACTGTAAGAAAAGCTATTGAAGAACTAGAAAAAGATAATATTGTAATTAAAAAACAAGGTAAAGGTACTTTTGTAAAAGAAGAAAAGATTCTTTATGATGCAAACTCGTTTGGCTCTTTAACTCAAAGACTCTCAAAACAAAAACATTTATTAACTACAAAATCTATATCATTTGAAATAATTGAAGGTGAACACTTTGTAAAAGAGTTTTTACCTTGTGATAAATTATTATGTATAAAAAGAACTCGTTTATTAGATGAAGTGCCTTTTGCATTAATGACAAATTATTTTGATGTAAATACTGTTCCCGATATTGATAAAAAACTTAATTTAGAATCTTTATACTCATTTTTAAAAGAAGAATATAATATAGAATTTTCAAATGCTGAAGAAGTTGTTGAAGCTTTACCTGCAAGTGCAAGTGAATCAGATAAATTAAGCATTAAAGAAGGTTCACCTTTATTATCTTTAAAAAGAATAGCTTTTGACAATAATGGTGAAACTATTGAATATTCTCATTTAGTAATTAAAGGTGATATGTATAAACATAAAATTCTTTTATCTAATTAAATTGTTAGTTTAACAGATGTTCATAGATAATATCGTTATAATTAGATTAATTATTATGTGCATAAGGAAATAAATGTTTAAAAAAAATGGTAAACCTTTATATTTACAATTAAAATCGAAATTATTAAAAGATATAAAAGAAAATTATAAAACAGGTGATTTAATACCTTCTGAGATTAGAATTGAAAAAGAATATAAAGTTTCAAGAATTACTGTTAGAAAAGCCTTAGATGAGTTGGTTCATGAAAACATACTAATTAAAAAACAAGGTAAAGGAACTTTTGTAAAAGAGCAAAAGATTCTTTATGATGCAAACTCAATAGGCTCTTTAACTCAAAGACTCTCAAAAGACAATCATGTTTTAAAAACTCAAAAAATAGAATTTGAAATTATAGAAAATGAACATTATGTAAAAGATTTACTAAAATGTGATATTTTATTATGTATAAAAAGAACACGACTATTAGATGGAATTCCTTTTGCTTTGATGAGAAATTATTTAGATTATACTGCTGTTCCTTTATTAGAGAAAAAATTTAATATTGAATCATTATATACATTTTTAAAAGATGAATATAAAATCGAGTTTTATAATGCACAAGAAACTGTAGAAGCTAAGAATGCAACACTAGAAGAAGCAGAAGAATTATTAATTAAACAAAGAGATGCTTTATTATCTTTACATAGATTATCTTTTGATAAATATAATAAAGAATTAGAATACTCAGAAGTACTAATAAAAGCAAATATGTATAAACATAAAATCATTTTATCAAATGATAAAATGTCAAATATTTAAATATTCACATAAAGACGTAAAATGATAATAGAAGATATAAATTTTAATGAAATGTATGTAAATCAAAAAAAAGAGACTACATTTAAATCCAAAAACAAAGAGTCTTGGAATTTAAAAGCAGATGGTATGAATAAAACTGTTCATAAGTCAATGTATAATGAAGAGTTTTTAAATCTTATAAACTTTAAAGATATAAACTCTTTATTAGATATTGGTTGCGGAGTTGGTAATTTATCTTTGTTAATATCACCAAAAGTAAAAGACGTTTATTCTTTAGACTTTTCTTCTCGAATGTTAGAAATTTTAGATGAAAATGCAAAAAAAGAGAATATTACAAATATTAAAACTATTAATGCTTCTTGGTATGATGAATGGAATAATGTTCCAAAAGCTGATTTAGTTATTGCATCTCGTTGTTTAGAAGTAAAAGATATGCAAAATGCCTTAGAGAAACTAAATATTCAAGCAAATAAAAAAGTTATATTATCATATAAGGTAGGTGGATCTTTTTTAAATGATGATATTTTAAAAGTTATGAATAAAAAAATAAATAAAAAACCTGACTATATTTACATAATTAATATTTTATACAATATGGGAATAAATGCATCTTTGAATTTTATTTCAAGTGAAGGTAGATCTACAAGGTATTTAACTGCAGAAGATTTTATTAAATCTGTTTCTTGGACTTTAGGCGAAATAAATGAAAAAGAAAAAATAGCTTTAGAAAAATATTATAATGACAATATAAAAGATAAAAATAGCTCTAATGATTTAATGAAATGGGCAATTATTTCTTGGGATAAAGTTTAATATATAAACTAAATTATTAGTATGAATTATTATTAATTTATTTTAGCTATATTAAGAAATATAATTACAAAAGGAAAAATGTGGAATATAAAATTACAAATGGAACAATAGGTGTGAGACCTAATGTTACTTTACCAAATCCTGAAATCTTAAAACTTCTTGGTGATGAAGGAATGAGACAAATTACAAAAGAACATTATGAAATTTTAAGAGTTTCAGAAATTAAAGATATGTTTCCACCTACAGATAAAGGAATTGAAATGGCAGTTAAACATGCTTCTGACTTTTTCATTCAAATCTGTGGAGGAGAGAGACATTTTGATCAAAATAGAGGAAGACCTATGATGGCTGCAAGACATTCTCCTTTTAAAATTGATGCAAAAGCAAGAATAATTTGGTTAGAAGCTTATATTACTATTTTAGAAAAATTAGATATTCCTGATGATGTTAAAGAATCATTTTGGAAATACTTAGATATCTTCTCAATTTGGATGCTTAATACTCCAGATGATAAATAATTAAACTAGCCTTTTTAGGCTATTTAATTATTATACTTCTTTTCTAATTTTTAATAATTAAAAAATATATTCTCTCTTAATCACTAATCTAATAAAGAATTTAACTTATTCTTTTTTCTTAAAAATGATATAATTTATAAATAAACTAAGATATCCAAAAGGATGTATTATGATTAAACTATTAAAAATAAAAGATTTATATAATAAATGTGATACTTCACTATTTACATTTAAAAGTACAAAAGATATAAAAGTAACAAGTAAAATAATCTCACATGACAGAGCCTTAGCTGGAATTGATACAGCCTTAGGAATAAAAGAAAATGGTTTTAACTTATTTGTAATGGGTGAAAAAGGTAGAGGTAAACATTCTCTTTTAATAAGACTTATTAAAGAAAAAACTAAAAATGATAAAAATATTTATGATTGGATTTATCTTTACAATTTTACAGATTATGACAAACCACTTATTATAAAATTGAAAGCTGGACAGGCTAAAAAATTTAAAAAATCTATGTCTAATCTTGTTTCTTCACTTAAAATTAAAATAACTCAAGTTTTAAAATCAAAAAAATACTTAAGTCAAAAAGACACACTAGAAAAACAAATAAGTGATGAACAAGATGTCTTATTTAATAAAGTAAAAGAATCAGCATTAAAAGATAATATATCAATTAGTGATACTTCTAGTGGAATTACTATATCACCAGTTATTAAAGGTAAACTATTATCAAGTGAAGAGTTTAATTTATTATCTTTAGATCAAAGAGATTTAATTGATAAAAATATTCTAATTTATCAAGATAAAATAGATGATAATACAAAAGTAGAATTAGAACTTTCAAATAAATC
>JABSON010000160.1 GCA_013215915.1 Campylobacteraceae bacterium
TTTAAGTTGTTAAAGATCATCCATATCTTCGTGTGTGTCACACTTGATTTGGATGGGAATTATAGGGTAATGGGCTTGGGATGTCAAGGGTTCAAGCATAAATGTAGCTTAAATTATTAAATTCACTCAACTTTCATATTTACTCTTATATATTATAAATATTTTATTTTAACAATCATAGTAATAATGGTCTTTAATAGGATGGAATGTGTTTCATTATAGATAAAGGCAAGTAGTAAGTTTTTGAGTAAGTTGAATCAAGTTTAGTAAATATTGTAGTTTTATAGATAAAAGTAAAGTAGATAAACTACTTTACTTTTATAATTTAGTCTTTTAAGTCTGCTAGAATTTTAGCTTTTAAAGCAGGAATTGTAAATCCAAACTCTTCAAATAATTCAGGTGCAGGTCCAGATGCCCCAAATGTATCCATACCATATACAACATCAGCAAATCTGTAATATTCTAAAGCACGTGCAGCTTCAACAGCAAATACTTTAGTATTTTTATCAATTACTTTTGAAATATATGTTTTATCTTGTTCAATAAATAAATCATAACAAGGAACTGAAACAACATTAGCCATTACACCCTCTTTTTCTAATTGACAAGCTGTTTGTAATGCTAACATAAGTTCCGAACCTGAAGCCATAATAGTAATTGTTGCATTATCTCTTTTTTTAAGTAAATAAGCTCCATTTGCTACAGTTCCGAATTCTTTTTCATCTTTTAATACTTTTAAACCTTGTCTTGAACAAACAAAAGCAGAAGGTGAATTTAATTTTAAAGCTACTTTCCAAGAATCAACATTTTCAGTTGCATCTGCTGGTCTAAAAACATAAAAGTTGGGTAAAGATCTAAATTGTCCTAAGTGCTCAATTGGTTGATGAGTTGGGCCATCTTCACCAACACCAATTGAATCATGTGTCCATACAAAATGATGAGGGATAGATGCTAAAGCAGCAATTCTTGCAGCTGGTTTTAAATAATCAGAAAATACAAAAAATGTAGCTGAGAATACTCTAAATAAACCATATAAATTCATAGCATTTGAAATTGAAGCCATTGCATGTTCTCTAATTCCAAAGTGTAAGTTTTTCCCCATTGGAAAATCACCCATACCTTTTAATTCAGTTTTATTTGATGGTGCTAAATCAGCTGATCCACCCATAAAACCTGGAACTGCAGCTGCTATAGCATTTAAGATTTTATGATTTGAGTCTCTTGTTGCAACTGAAGAATCAGCTTCAAAAGAAGGATACTCAATTGAATCAAAATCAGGATTAGTATAAGTTTTAATTTTAGCTTTAGTTTCTGCATTTAAAGAAGTTTCCCAATTAGATACAAGAGTTTCACCACATTCAGTTTTATTAAATGCAGCTTTTACTTCATATGGGATTACAAAAGTTTCATCAGGGTTAAATCCAGCTTTGATTTTTGAAGCTGAAATTTCATCTGCACCTAAAGGAGCACCATGAGTATGATGAGAACCTTCCATAGTCGCAGCACCTTTAGCAATTGCCGTATTTGCTTTAATTAATACAGGTTTTGTTGCAGCTTTTGCTTGAACAAATGCAGCTTCAATTTCTTCAAAGTTATGACCATCAATTTCTATTACTTCAAAATTAATAGCTTTAAATCTAGCTACTACATCTTCATCCCAAGCAATAGAAGTATCACCTTCAATTGTAATATTATTTGAATCATAAATAATTACTAAGTTATCTAACTTTTGGTGACCTGCTGTTGAAGTAGCTTCATAAGATAAGCCTTCTTGTAAATCTCCATCACCACAAAAACAGTAAACTTTATGATTAATAACATCTTCACCTAAAACATTTTTAGCATATTTTGAAGCCATTGAAAAACCAACAGCATTTGCAATACCTTGCCCTAAAGGACCAGTTGTAATTTCAACACCATGAGTATGACCAAATTCTGGATGACCTGGAGTTCTTGAATGAGTTTGTCTAAATTGTTTCATATCATCAATAGTTAAATCAAATCCCCAAAGATGTAATAATGAATAAACTAGACCAGTTGCATGACCACCTGAAAATACTAATCTATCTCTATTTAACCACTTAGAGTTTGTCGGAGAAATATTTAAATGTTTGCTTAAAACTGTTGCAATATCTGCTAAACCCATAGGTGCACCTGGGTGTCCTGAGTTTGCTTTTTGTACCATATCTGCTGCTAAAAATCTAATCGTATCTGCTTGTTTTTGAAGTAAAGACATATTATTCCTATTTGAGTATATTTTATGCGATTATAACTAAAAACAGATAAATTTTCTAAAAGGAATACCTTTAAATAGTTCATTTTTCTTTATCTTATACATTAATTGTTTTAAAATTATTTCTAATCATCTTTTATATCAATTGGAATTTTGATTATAAATACAGCACCTTCTTTATTATTAGATACCAATATTTCCCCCTTTAAACTATTTCTAACAATTAAATGTGACATAAATAAACCTAATCCTGTTCCATTGTCTTTTTCACTAGTATAAAAAGGTTCAAATATTTTTGAAATAGGATTTACTGTTATTCCACCTGCATTATCACTAAGACTTACTAATAAAAAATTATCTTTTGTTTCTATTTTAATAATGATTTTAGGATTTGTTATTTTTCTATTTATTAAAATATCACAAGCATTTGTAGCAATATTTATTAGAACTTGAGAATATTCATTTTTATATCCATAAATTAAAGGATTATGTTTAATTATAATATCTAGATTTATTTTGTTTCTTTTTAATGTTGAGCCTATAATAGTTATTGCTGTGTTTATTTGCTCTGAAATTCTAAAGTTAACTTTCTTTTTATCTTTTGAAAAAAAGTTTTTAAAATCATCAATAGTATGAGACATATATTTTGTAATTACATGAAGTTTTTCGATTTTTTCGATTAAGTCTTCTTTTGAAAGTTCTATATTCATTTTTAATGAAGCTTCAATAGGAAGGAATAAAGAAGAAATTTCCATCAAAGGTTGTCTCCATTGGTGTGAAATATTTCCTATCATTTCACCCATTGAAGCTAATTTGCTTTGTTGGAACATTAATTCATCTTTTGCTCTTGATTTTTCAACTTCTTCTTTAACTCTTTTTTCAAGTTCTTCATTTAAAGATTTAAGTTCAATTTTTTCTTTTGATAATAAAAGGATTTCTTTTTGTTTTGATTTAGACATGTATTAGTTTAGCAAAAAAAGAATAATTATAAAGTTATTCTTTTTTAAATATGATTTCTATCTATATCTTCATCAATTAATAATTTTACAATTGAGTTAGTATCTGTACTTTGATATACATTATAAATATTTCCTTCTCCATCATCTTTTGTACCTTGAATTAGCCATTTTCCATCTTCATTATTTGAAGATTTAATGCCACCCTCAAGAATGAGTTTATCATCTTTATTATCTAAAATAACTAATTCATTATATTCATCTTTTGGATTAAGAATTTCATTAAAATTGATGTTATGTGTATCTTTATTAGTATTTTCTAAATATATTCTTTCATTATCAATATTACTTAAATTAATATCTTCTTCATTATCTTTTAAAAACCAAACATCTTCACTTAAAATTTTTGTTCCATCTTCTATTTCTACAAAAGATTGTAAGTGAATTCTTCCTTCTTCATCTATTATTTCTTTTTTTATTGTAGAAATTGATTTAATTCCTAATTCTTCTAATGTTTTTAATTCTCCTTTTTCAAGAAGAGCATCTCCATCATCAACCCACAAATTTAAACCATCTAATTCTTCTTTTGAAATTTTTCCATCTTTATTTTCATCTAAAAGTGCTAATTTTTCATAACCATCATTATATTTACCACCTTCATCTCCAAATAATCTGGAACCATCCATACTAGAAATAGCTTTTCCATCACGATTATCTATTAATATTCCATCCTCATTTGCTTTAAACCATTCTATTTTATCTTTTGTTCCATCAGCATCAATATCAAAACTTACTGTTTTTCCTATATTTACATTTAAATCTTTGTTTATTGAAGAAGTTTCTCCACTAACTCCTATCTGTCCATCATTATTTAAATCAAATGCTATTGGGGATGCCAAAGTATTTGTTAATATTGTTCCATTTGCAAATTCAAGTACTTCCACATTTTTAGCAATTATTTTGTCTCCAATACCATCAGCATTTGAATCACTTGATGGACTTTCCAAAATAGTAATGGTGCCATCTAAATTATGTGTTATTGTATAATCTTCTTTATTTCCTGTAAATTCTAAAATATCATCACCATTTCCTAAATCAACAAATAAAGAATCATTAGAATCATCACTTTCAACCAATAAAGTATCGTTTCCATCACCTGCAATATTAAAATCATCAGAAGGCTCAGTTTCTGCATCTGGCCAAGAATAGCGAAGGTACTGTATTGATTCACTAATTGTGCTTACATTTCCTGTAAAATCTGTTTCCGTAATCTTAAAAAATTCATTCTCATCAATGGGAGTATTAGGTAAAGAAGAAATATCTATTGTCCATATTCCTGGAGAAACTACAATACTTGTACCTATGATATTATTATCTTCATCATATAATGTTATTGTACTTCCTATTTCAGAATTCTGACCTGACATAATAACACTTGAATAATCACCATTAACATCAGTTATACTGATATTCTTTAATAAAACAGGGTCTGAGGCACTCTGATCTAATAATAAAGTATCACTTACTATTTTTGAATTTCCTGCATTATCTATTACTGTTGCTGTAACTAATATATTTCCATCATTTAAAGAAGATATATTACTATCACTTACAATCCAGTTACCTGATACTAATGAAGCACTAGTACTTACGGTATTCGTACCATCAGAAAATTGAATATTAATACTTTTAGCATCTGAATCTATTCCACTTAAAGCCAAGCTTATATCATCAGATTCACTTGCATTTACTAGTTCATCACTAGATAATACACTTACTTCAAAGTTATTATCTGTATCTGCATTTGTATCAATTTGTACAGATAAAGCAGAAGATGAAGAACCTTCAAAACCTAATAAATTTGAAATACTAGAACTCATTAAATAAATGCCATCACTTGTAAATTCATTAACTGTAACATTAACATAAGTATTAGTAACATCACTTGTAGTAACAGTATGTTCTCCCACTTTTATACCATTTGAATAAATATTAACAATACAACCATATTCAATAAAAGGAGAAATATCAACTTTAAAAGTAGGACTTGTATCATTAGTAATATGATCACTTGAACTACTTCCTGAATCACTAGTTGATAATAAAGCAATAGAATCAGAATTAAGTAAAGACGTAGAAACTAATCTATTTGCAAATTGAAAATATTCAACATTTATTAGATTATCGTTTCCATCGTCCCCACTTAGTCTATTATCTACAGAACTTATATTCATAGTAGCATTTATTGTAAAAGAATAATCACTTAAATTACCAGAAAAAACAGCAGTATCAATTCCACCATCTCCACGAATAATATCATCACCTTCTCCACCAATTAATAGATCATCACCTCTTTGTCCATGTAAAATATCATTATCCTTACCCCCATATAATGTATCATCACCATGTCCTCCAATAAGAGTATCTTTACCTTCTTCTCCATATAATAAATCATCATTATTATCTTCTAATAAAGATCCTTGATCTCCTAATAATATATCGTCTCCGGCGCCACCTCTTAAAGTGTCATTTCCTCTTCCCCCATATAAAAAATTATCATTTGAATCCCCTGTAATATTGTCATCAGATGTTTCAGAACCATAAATGTTTTCAATATTTCTAAACTCTATTTTATCATTTCCTACATTGTGAATAGAATCATTTAAATTTATATTTATAGAATCATTTAAACTTCTAAAACTTACAGTATCGTTTCCTTCTCCTCCATCTACAATTAATTCATCATTAATATTATCCGAATCAATAATGATAAAATCATTAGCACTTCCTGTAAAAACATAATCATCATTGTTTAACGTAAGCAAAGAAGAATTCGTACTTTTTATTATGTTTACAATATTAGAATCATCACTTATATTAAAAGATGAATCAAGTTCTACTGCTGTTAAACTATGTCTTATTTCATTATTTAAAGAAGAAATATTTAGACTCCATGTATTATCTGCTAAAACTAAGCTTGTTCCAATCAAGTTATTTAAAGAATCATATACTTTTATAATATTTCCAACTTCATCGCCGCTTCCATTAATTACAATTTGATTTAAGTCTGAATTTATATCTATAATATTTAAAATAATAGGAGCATTTGGGTTTAAAGTATCTAATACTAATGTATCATTTACTGTTTTTGTATTACCTGCATTATCTAATACTGTTGCTAATACTGTTATTGTTCCATCATTTAGTGAAGATATATCTGTATCATCTAAAGTCCATACTCCAGCTACTAATTCAGCTGTTTTACTAATTGTATTTACACCATCTGTAAATTCTACAATCACACTTTGTGCATCTGCATCTACTCCAGTTAAACTTACACTTACATCTTCTGATTCTATTTGATTTGTTATTTCATCACTATTTTTAACTTTTATTTCAAAGTTATTATCTATATCTGCATTTGTATCTAATACTAATGTATCATTTACTGTTTTTGTATTACCTGCATTATCTAATACTGTTGCTAATACTGTTATTGT
>JABSON010000161.1 GCA_013215915.1 Campylobacteraceae bacterium
AAGATATATTAATTGAAGATATTATAAAGAAAAAATCAAAGAAGTTTTAGAAAAGAAAATGAAAGATTTATAAGTATTAAACTCCAAAAAAACTTTATCCTTTGTATTTAGAATAAGAATAATTAGTAATTTTCAAGTATATATTTCAAAATTCTACAATCATTTAAATAATGATTTTCTCAAAGATTAAATTTTAAATAAAAAGATGTGACTTTAGTAGAAATATAATTATTTATATATTTCTACTAATTAAGTAATAGAATGAAGATAAATAAATATCTTCGTTCCTATTCTTAATTACTATAAGTATTTAAAGTTAACAACAATTACAAGATTGTTTATACTTACTTAATTTACCAATTCCTGGATTAAATGTATTAGTAGGATCTAATTTAGCATAAAATTTTTGCAGAGTACTTTCTGCTTTATATAAGTGACCAACATTATGTTCAGCAGGATACTTAGCACCTTTTTTATCTAAGAATTCAAGCATTATAGTTTTCATTCTAGCTATATCAGTACCTTTTTTGAAAATATAATTTTGATGGAATACATTACACATGAAATGTCCATAATGTAATGTAATTTCAATATTATCTTCTACTTCTTGAGGTAATGTTTCAACCCAATTTTTATCATTACGTCTTAATGCAATATCTAATGGTAAAATACCAGCAATATTATCATTATTCATAACAGTATAACGTCCAGCAGCTCCACCAGCAGCAAATCTATGAAGTATAGCTTTATCAGCTTCTTCTTTAGTACATATTATATATCCACCATCAGAATCTTCTTTATCCTCAGACCAGTTTTCTTCTAAATAAGCTTTAGCTTCTTCTATTCCATCATCACTCATACTAAGAATAAGATGATGTTCATACTTATCTCTTACTTTAAGTAAACGCTCTGGTATTTGATTTGGAAATAGTTTACTAGTATATTGCATTACTTTATTTGGAATATCTTTAGGTAAAAATGAAAAATTTTTTAAAAAGTTCTCTGCCTTTGATTTTATTTCATATAAAAGAGGCATTCTTTTAGTTCCTAAGTATCTAATTGCTACAAAAGTATCTTTTCCATATTCTTCTGTGATATTAAAGATTGTACGATGCATATATTCTCCCATTTCTGGAAGGTTTTTAAAAGTACTTAGAATATCAACTCTTAGTTTTGAAAGTTTATCAGGATTATTTGTTCCTAAATAAAATACTTGTTCTCTTTTTGGAATTGCAAAAGTATCAGTTCTAACAGCAAATACACCTAGTTTTCCTGCACAACCACTGCTTTCAAATAATCTACGTTCATCAGCATTAAAACGAGCTGGAATATCTGATTTCACATCACGAACACGCTCTTCATATTCATGATCAGAAGCAATACCTGAATCATAATTAATTAAAGATGGATCAAAGTTACCTTCTTGTAAGTTTTTTAATATCTCTTCAGGTGTAGATCCAAGTCCCGCAATACCAAGATTATTTACAAGATGTAATTCTCCTTTTTCATCTACTTGTGCATAAATAGCAAATTCAGTATACGCAGGACCTCTTTTTACTAGTGCACCACCAGAATTATTAGCAATACCACCTATAACAGTAGCCCCTAATTGAGAAGAACCAATAACAGAATGTGGACTACGATTTACTTTAAGTAAAGACTCTTCAAGTGAGTGTAAAGTTGCCCCTGATAAACTAATAGCTTGTTTTCCTTCATTTATTAAAAAAATATCATTAATAGCCAAAGTACTAATAACCACAACATCTCTATCATAGTCGTTTCCACTAGGAGCAGAACCTTCAGTAAGTCCTGTTTTTGCAGCTTGCATAATAATAATAGCATTATTTTTTACACAAGCTTCAATTAGTTTCCACTGCTCAAGTAAAGTCTTTGGAAAAACAACTGCTAAAGCTGTACCAATTCCTGAACGAAATCCACTTCTATAATAAGATGTTTTACTCTCTGTAGTTAGAACTTTGTTTGCACCTACTATACTTTCAAATTCTTGAATTAATGCATTTTGTTCTGCTGTTATTGTCATTATCTTATCCTCTTGTGATTAATTTACAGTTTTTCTAGAAGTTTATCGAAGTGAAGCTTTAATGTTTCGAACTTTTTACAGTATAAGCTTGTTTTTTTGTAATGTTTCATTATTTAATAATATACTTAACTATCACTTAAATACAAAAAGAGATTAAGAAACTATTAATATGTTCATATTTAATGATGTTTAAATTAAAAAATATAGAGATAATTTTGATTTTATACAAAATAAAAAAACTATGGAAGATTAAATCTTCTTATAACATCATTAGCTCTACTTATTCATGAATTGTAACAAATTTTACAAGAGTATAGTTAGCATAGAGCTTTAAAATGGATTTCTAAATTAAGTAAAACAATAAAGTACAAATATTATTAGACTTTAAATAGCTAAAAATTAAACATTTTTAAAGAAAAAATATACTTAGTATTTAATAAGTAATTTTAAAATAACTTGGTATTCTACTATCCATAATTTATGAAATAAAAAGGAATAAAATTATATGAAATCATCGTCGAAGTTAAATATTATAATACAAGCTCTTGGCCTCTTTATGTTAGCAGGCTGTGCTTCTTCTCAAGGACCTAAATTACTTAATGAACTTGAATTTAAAGATCCCCAGTTTTCAAAATGTATTAAACAGCAAGGAATAATAAGACTTGATAAAATTAAAGAGATTAACTGTAATAATTTTAAAATTACTTCTGTTTATGAAATCAAATATATGCCTGCTTTAAAAGATATTATATTACTTTCTAATAATATAAAACAAATAGATATTAGTAAACTACAAAACCTTAAGCGACTTATTATTGCAAACAATCAACTTACAAGTATTGATTTATCTTCAAATACAAAACTTACGGCCCTAAATATTACAAATAACAAACTTAAAAATTTAGATATTAGTAATAATTTAAAACTAAAAAGTCTTTATGCGTATAAAATGCCTCTTAAGAGTATTGATATCACTAAAAATCTAAAATTAAGAGATCTTGGTTTAAGCCGTCATAACTTAGAAAGTATTGATTTATCAAATAATTTAGAGTTAAAAACTTTAAACTTATCTGTAGGAACTCTAAGCCAAATAGATTTGTCTTATAATAAAAAATTAACTCATTTACACCTTTCATCAAATAAAATAACTCAGATAGATCTTAGCAATAATATTAATCTTAAAGTACTTAATATAAGAAATAATCAATTGAAAAATTTAGACTTGGAAAATAACAAAGAACTTAGTGAATTAAAAGCTGATTACAATAAACTCTCTGATATTGATTTTGACAAAAATCTAAAATTACTTAATATTGAATTAAATAATAATCAAATTATAAGTTTAAATCTGAGAAATCAAAAAGAACTAAAAAAACTAACAGCTTTTAGTAATCCTTTACAATCATTATCTTTGTTTAATGAAAAAAACATCAGATTATTGTCTGTTGAAGATACTCCTTATTCACATTCAAAGTTAAAAGTATCAAATAAAAATTCTATCTCTAATCTTTTAGCACCTCGTGTTAGTATCATAGAAGCAGGACTAATCAAAAAAAATGGTAATCAATACAATTTCTTTTCTACTAAGCTTATAAATCCTAAATTAGGACAGTATATAGGTTTTCGTTATTTAGTTACTTTACCTAAAGATAAAAGGGGACAAATAGATGCAGAACTTAGAACTCAGTATCAGTTTCCAATTAGAGTAAGAATGAAACATCCAAAAATAATTGATCCAAAAACAGGTAAAGGTTTTACTGTTTCAAACTGGTCAGATACTATGTTTAAAAATCAAAAAAACTTAGCAATGTGGTATTTTGGAGAAAAAAATGAGTTAGTTGAAGGACTCTGGACTTTGGAGATTATTTATCGTAATTTAGTTATTGCAAAAAAATCTTTTTTATTGATTAATTCGGATAAAAAGTCCAATCAATCATTATTAAGGTTGAGTACTCTTTTATTACAAGGAGAGAAAATTATTTGTTCTCAGGATAAATTCCGAAGATGTTTAAATTTTAATACTATAGATAGCTGTGAGAATAATATTAAACCTTTTAATAAACGTTGCCAAAAAGTTGCATTGTTACTAATCAAAACAAAAAATATTAATCTAAATACACAACTTAAAAAGTATATAACTAATTATATGACTTGCATGTCCATTCAGTATATTAAAAAAACAGACTTAATTTTCAAAGAAGTTGGAATGTGTTTTGCTAATTAGATTAAGCAAAACACTGATTTAATTTTCACTACTCTTTATTTTAAATGAAATTAAAATAAAGAGTCATATCTATATGAAATACTAAGAATTTATCAATTCTTAGTTTGCTACAATTTTGTAAATAAACTTAATTTAATGGCATTGTTACGTGGATATAGTATGGGATATATCAGTTTCTTATTATATGACAAACATTATTTTCCAAAAAAACAAGAAGAACATGATGCAGTGGTAACTGTCCACATTATTTCTAATTTTAAAAATCACCCATTAATTTATCATCATTACTTAAGTACCCAGACATATATTCATTTTTTATTTCTAATAAATTTTTAGGATTATGAATAAGGTTTTCATTTGATGTAATAATTGTCTGAATACCTTTTCTATGTAACTCAAGTATGGCATTATAAATACCATCTTCATAAGTATTTTTATTTCCATCAAAGGGGCTATCAAAAGCAACAAATTTAATAAGTCTTTTTTGTGCATATGTTTCAGCTAATGCAGATGAAAAGATTAAACATAAAAGTTTTTTGATAATAAGATCATCATTTAAATTATCATTAGATTCTTCATCATTTTTTACTTTAATACTAAACTCTATATCATTTGAAGAATTAAAATTAATTAAAAAAGTTATCTCTTTATCTAATATTATTCTTCCATATTTAGCAACACTATCTTTTAATCTATCTATAAAGTGGCTGTTAGTTAATGTTTTATTTTCTTCGATAACTTTTTCTAAATCAATTTGTACACTATTTAAAGATCTTGATTCAATTTCTGATTTTTTAATTATTTCATCTAGTTCATATTTTTTTCTTATTTTACGTCCATCAATACCTATAAGATTTGATATAAGTGTTTTGTATTCTATTTCATGTGAAGCAGAATATTTGTTTAATATAAATACATCACTTTGGTTGTCTTCATCTCTTAAAAAATATGTTATATATGTTCTAAATTTATTTATAGAATAATTAACTTTATTTTCAAAATAAGATTTAGCTACACCTAAACTACCTTTTATATTAAAATCTATTTCATCAATAAGCATAGATTTTTGTTTTGTAATTTTTAATTCGATATTTTTACCACCTTTAGTGGGTCTTTTAATCGTTATATATCTATTTGAAGAAATTTGAAGTTCTATATAAAAAATATAATCTTTAAAGTGCTCTTGCCCCAGAAAGTTCTTATCGCCTAACAAACAAAAATCTATTAATTTAAAAAGACTACTTTTTCCCACACCATTCGTAGAAGAAAGGATAAAGTTTATACCTTTATCAAATACTATGGTTTTAAAATTATCATTGTTTGAATACAATTTTGATATTTTCATTTAAAATTCCTTATTTTCTAATTATTCACATTCAAGCGGACATTATTTTAGCTTAAATATTTAAATATATCTATATTATCTATTTCACTAGGTTCCAAATACTTTTCTGCATACTCTTTATAAATACATATTCTTAATAGAAATCCTGATTCTCCCTTCTTTTGATAATACTTATCCGTAACTATTATTTACCATAGTCACATAATCATGGATAAATATTTCATATTAATGGGTGATATTAAAAATAGTAGGAAAATGAACTCAAAAAAATTATCTAATATTTTAAATAAGGTAATTAATAGTGCAGAAAATAGATTTAAAGATGATCTTATTTCTAAGTTAGAAATAAAATCAGGAGATGATTTTCAAGTTATCCTAAAAGATATCAATTCATTATTATTAATCTTATTTTATTTAGATATATCATTTATTTTAGAAGAAGTGGAATGTCGTTTTGCTCTAGGTTATGGTTCGATATATGGATTTATAAGTAAAGACTCTCATTCAAGGATGTTAGGTCCAGGACTAACTAATGTTAATGAGATTTTAAATAAAAAAGATAAAAAATATAGTTTTTTTATTCAAGATGAGATTTATAAATCTATATTATTGGATACTATAGGTTTACTACTTGAAGATAGTTTATCAAATTTAACAAATAAGCAAAAGAAATTTTTATATTACACAATTATTGAAGAGAAAGATTTTAGAGATATTGAATCTTTAATGAAAGTAAAACAGAGAGCAGTCTATTATTATGCAGAAAGGTCAAAATATTTTTTGGTTATGAATATTTTTGATAAAATAGCACTTTCTTTTGAGCCTGATAGAAAAAAAGTAGAAAAAATTTATTACAATGGAATAAAATTAGATGAAGGATTAAATAGTGAATAAAATATCTTGTTTAGTATTTTTAATTACAGCTATAGGATCTCTACTCATAAAGTTTTTTGATATTGAATTAAATAAATTTTTATTAATAATATTTAGAAGATGTTCAAAAATAAATTAAAAGTGGTAATGCCACTTTTGGATTTCTAAATCCTGAAATTTGGAGGGGGGTGGGGG
>JABSON010000162.1 GCA_013215915.1 Campylobacteraceae bacterium
TATTCATATATTTTTATTTATTTTATAAATAAGTTTATTACAAATCTTTTTTTGCTATATGTGGGCTATTTTTATTTAATATAATATTTTATCAAAAAGGTTTATATATGAAATTTTTATTTATTACTTTATTTTTATTTTCTTATTCTTTTTCTAATGATTTAACAATCAATATTTTATATCTTGAAGAAATTATTAAAAAACCGCCTGTTTTATCTAATATAATTGAAGAAGCAAAAGACTCAGGACTAAAAGGTGCTAAACTTGCGATTAAAGATTCTAATAGAAGTTCCATATTTATACATCAAAAATATATTTTAGAAACAAAAGTATCAAAAAAACAAGATGTTTTAATCAAAAAATTTGAAAACTTTGTAAAAAAAGGAAGTTCTTATATCTTAGTAAATGTTTCTTATGACTTATTTTTAAAACTTCAAAAACATAAACTTTCTTCTAAAGTTTTATTAATTAATACTTCACTTAATGACAATTCACTAAGGCTTAATATTTGTGACAAAAATATTTTACATACAATTGCAAGTAATGCAATGTTATATGATGCACTTGCCCAGTTTTTAGTAAAAAGAGATTGGAAAAAAGTTCTTTTAATTAAAGGAATAAAAGAAGAAGATAAAAAAATAGTAAAAGCAATAAAAAAATCTTTTATAAAATTCCAAATTAATATAATTGATGAAAAAACATGGCAATCTACTAGTGATATTAGAAGAAAAGCACAAAAAGAAATGCCTACATTTACCCAAAGCAAGGAACACGACCTTGTAGTAGTTGCTGACTTCTATGGTGATTTTGGAGAATATATATATTTTAATACCTGGCTACCAAGACCACTTGCAGGAACACAGGGTTTAAAAGCAGTAACTTGGCATAAAGTAATAGAAGCATGGGGAGCAGCACAATTACAAAAAAGATTTGAGAAGTTTGCTAAAAGATGGATGAACTCAAAAGATTATGCTTCTTATGTAGCAATTCAAACAATAGTAAGATCAATTATGCATACAAAAAATTTAGATCTAAAAACAAATCTAGATTTTATTTATTCCTCAAAATTTGACTTAGGTGCATATAAAGGACGAAAATTGACATTTAGAAATTTTAACGGTCAACTAAGACAGCCTATATCACTAGTCCACTCAAAAGCGTTAGTATCAACTTCACCACAAGTAGGTTTTTTACATCCTTTTAGTGATTTAGATACTTTAGGAATAAATAAACATGAAATGAGATGCAAATGAAAATATTAATTTTAATACTTACTTTATCTTTATATCTAAGCGCTTTTAAAAAAGAAGAAAATAATATATATATGAAATATACACTAGAGGGAAAATATAATGAAGTACTTTATTCTTTAATAGATGAAATAACTGCTAGCGGTTTTACTCTTGTATATAAAGCAAAAATTGGAAAAAGTATGAATAAGCTTTCTGAATATTTAAAAGAAAAAAAACTTTTTATAAATGCAAATAAAATAGGTTTTTGTAAAAAGTCATTAGCACTAGAAATGATGAAAGAAAATATAGAGAATATTGTTTTTTGTCCTATGTCTTTGGCTATTTATGAAAAAGAAAAAAATGAAATTATTATTCTTTATCAAAAAGCGGAAAACATTAATAAAAATGAAATACTTATGTTAAAAGTAAATAATATTATGAAAAGACTAATAGAGAATTCTTTAAGTCAATAAATATTTCTATAATATTCCAGATAATATTTTTGGATATTTACTTAAGATCTTTTCTTTTTTTAAATTATTTAGTTTTTCATCAAAAGTTCTATTGTTTTTATACTCATATATAATCTTTGTAGGTTTGCAGCTTAAGAATATAATTCTATTAGACAAAACTAAAGCTTCTTCTAAATTATGAGTAACTAAAATTATAATAGGTGAATATTCTTGATAAAAGTTAAGAATTAATTCTCTTAGATTTTGAGCATTTGGATAATCCAAAGATACAAAAGGTTCATCCAAAAATAAAACTTCTGGTTTATTTATAAAAGCTCTAATAATAGATACTCTTCTTTTCATTCCACCTGATAATTCTTTTATGTAAGAGTATATATAATCTTCTAAACCAAGATTTTTTAATAAAAATATAATTTCACTTTTTTTTTCATTTTTTGTAACTAAAAGTATATTATCTAAGACAGATAACCAAGGTAAAAGTCTTGAGTCTTGAAAAATAAAACCAATATTATTTATTATCTTAGTTTTTTTATATTCTACAAGACCTATATAATCTTCATCTAAAGAAGCTAAAATCTTTAATATTGTGCTTTTACCACATCCTGAGGGTCCAATAATTGAAATAAATTCTTTTTTTTCTATATGTAAATTAAATTTTTCTAAAATTATATTTTTATTAAAAACTTTTTTTTCTATATTAATTTTAAACATTTTATCTCCAAGAAGTAAATTTAGACTCAAGTTTTTGTAAAATAAATTTTTCTATATATAAAACTATAATTATAAAAGCAAAACTATAAGCTAAAATTGATTTAATATCAAAAAATTGAAAAAACATCATAAGCTGAAATCCTATACCATCACTTCTTCCTAAAAGTTCAACAACTAAAACAATTTTCCATATTAAAGATAAAGAAGATCTAGCAGAGGCCATTATAAAAGAATATAATTGAGGAAAATATATTTTTTTATAATACTCAATAAAAGAAATTTTATATACTTTTTTTAATTCTTCAAAGTCATTATTAACAGCTTTACATCCTTCTCTGATATTTACAATAACTAAAGGAACTTTATTAAATATAACAGCAAAAATTGCTGCAAAATCGTTTAATCCAAACCATATATAAAACAACATAATCAATACTATTGCTGGAATATTTAAAAATATAACTAAAATACTATCTAAGCTTTTATCAATATTTTTATATTTTCCCATTAAAATTCCAAATAATATTCCAAAAAACATAACAATAAAAAAAGATATAAAAACTCTAAAAAATGTTTTATATAAATGATATAAAAGATCATCTTCAAATATATGAATATATAAAGAAGATAATACAGATAGAGGACTTGGAAAAGTTAATGTATTTAAAATAAGTGCTAAAATTTGCCAAAAAACAACAAAAGTCAATAAACTTAAAACTCTTAGATTTTTAGCTCTAGAAATTGTTAGCACTTTATATCCTTACCAAACAATATTAGGAGTAAATTCCCAAAATGTTCCATCTTGTAAAACCTTAGATTTTCCAGTTAGTTTTGAACCACCTTCTTTATATAAAATATCAAAAGTTTTTTTAGCTGCTATTATCTCTTTATTAGTAAATTGTTTTGGTATACCTTCTCTATATCCTTTAATTAAAGAATAAAATACCTTATCATTTTTTGCTTTCATATTTTTTCTAATTTTATTCCACTGTGCATCTGAAGAATTTAAAAGTTTTTTACTTTCATATGAAGATTGTAAAAAATTATTTATCAGATTTTTATTTTTATTTGCAAAATCTGTAGAAAATACCCAACCTAGTAAAACAGTATCATTTTTAACGCCCATTTCTTTTAGCATTTGATTTACAGAAATTAGTTTCTTTAAGCCCTTAGCTTGAAGTTTTGCATTAAAATGCCAGAAATTTATACTTGCATCTAAAGATTTATCTAAAACTTTTTTATATAAAATGGGAGGAGAAGCAAAGGTTTTATTTACCATATCAGAAAAGTTTTTATTATATTTAAACTTAGTATATGCTCTTGTTATTAACCATGTTTTACTAACAGGTCCTCCAGCAATTCCTAAACTTAAAGATTCTAAGTCTAGTAAAGTTTTAGCTTTTAAAGAAGAATTTACATAAACTCCTCCTGTTGCTTTGGAATAAGGATAAAAAGTATAGTTAGCACCACTAGCTCTCTGTCTTGAAACCCAAATATAATCACTTACAATTACATCAACAGCTCTTGCTTGAAGAGCTATTGATACTGCATTTTTAGAAGCTAGTTTTAGGATTTTCAAATCTATTCCATTTTTAATAGCTATCTTATTAAGCTGCATTATTTTCAATTCCCAATTAACAGTTCCATAAGCTAAAACACCAATTCTTATTTTTTCTAAAGCTTGAGCATTAAGGGTTAAAACACATAATATAAATACAAAAATAAACTTCATAATATCTCCTGTTTTTTATTATTATATATTTATTTTATAGCCTAATTATAGCAAGACATATTTTTTCCAAAAGCTATAATCAAGCTATAAAATAAATATATACTTCTTCCATATAAAAATTAAGGATTAAAATGAAAAGTATAAACAAAATAACATTATCCCTCTTAGCCTGTATGACTTTGGCTTTTTCTCATGGCAATGTAACACCACAAGCTGTTGAAACAGAAGGTTTAAAAAAAATAGATCAAGAATCAATTATTAATCCTTTTAGAGGAAATAAAAGAGCCATAGAAATTGGAAAATCAGCTTATAATTCAAATTGTGCAAGGTGTCATGGTTTAGATGCTATTTCTGGTGGTATTGCTCCTGATTTAAGAGAATTACCTGTTGATGATGATACAGATGAATACTTTATTGATAAAGTAAAAGATGGAGCTGTTAGAAATGGAAATGTATATATGCCTCCATTTAAAGGTATTTTATCAGCTGAAGCGATATGGTCAATTAGATCTTGGTTAGCTACGAGACCAGCAGATTAGAATGAAAAAGATATTTTTTTTAGTACTTGTATTTGTCAGTTTTTGTTTTGCAAGGTCTTTAGATGAAATTATTAAAGATAAAAATATAATAATAGCTGTATATGAGAACTTTCCACCATATTCTTTTATAGAAAATGGCATTGAAAAAGGAATAGATATAGATATTGCTAAAAAAATTGCTAAAAAAATGAAAGTAAATATTACTTGGTATTGGACAGGTTCTGATGAGAATTTAGAAGATGATTTAAGAAATGTAATATGGAAAGGTCATTTAATTCATAAAACAAAAGCTGATGTAATGTTTAGAATTCCTTTTGATTATGATTTTATTAGACAAGTAGATAAATCAACTGGTGAATTATCCAATGAACTTGTAGTTATGAAATCACCTTATCATGCAGAAAGATGGGTCATTGCCACAAATAAAAAGTTTATTAAAGACTTTGAAACCCTAGCTATTTTTAAATATCATAAAATTGGAGTTGAAATTGACACCCTTCCAGATTCATATCTTTCTTCTTCTTTTCGAGGTGCGATTAGTCAAAATGTAAGACATTACAAATCAATTTTTGAAGCAATTAAAGATTTAAAAAATGGGAAAATAGCAGCTGTTGCAGGTTTAAGATCACAATTAGAATATGCACTTGATTATAATTCTAATAAAGATAAATATTTTATTAGCAAAAAAATTCCTTATACTAAATCTATTTGGGACCTAGGACTTGCAGTTAGAACTGATTTTAGAGCTTTATCTTATGAATTAGATGGACATATGAGTGATTTATATAAAAGTGGAGAGATCCAAAAAATATTTGAGAAATATAATGTAGTATATGAAAAACCTTTAGTTTATCAAAACTACTAAAAGGAGTTTAAATGTCTAAAAATAATTTTTTTAAAATTTCATTAGTTTTTGTTTGTATATTATCTTTTTCATATGCACAGAAAGATCCTTTATCTTCGCCTATGTGGAATGATGTAATAAAAATATTTTTTAAAGATGAAGCATATGTAATTGACAAAAATATAATAATCAAGGTTCCTTCTTTCGCAGATAATGCTTTACAAGTTCCTATATATGTTGATGCATCTTATTATAAAAAGGCCCAAAGATTATTGATTTTTGCTGATTTAAATGCAATTATTCCTTTACTTGATATGAAACTTTCAGGTCTTTTGCCTGTTATATCTTTAAATATGAAAATAGCACAAGGAACTCCTTTAAGAGCTGCTATTAAAGATAAAAATGGTTTATGGCATATAAGTAGTGCTGAGATTAAGAGTTTTGGTGGAGGATGTTCCGTTTCTAGTGAAGCTAGTTTACTTGAAATTAGCCAAGACTTATTTGGAAAATACAAAATAAAAACGTTTAATATAAATAATAGAAAAAGAATCAAACTTTCAATTTATCATCCTATGGATACAGGTCTTTTCGTAGGAAACCCAGAATTTTTTATTAATAAAGTTACCATTAAAGCAGATGATAAAATAAAAGCACAAATAAGAACTTATGCCTCTGTAAGTGAAAACCCAAGATTAATTTTTGAAGATAAGGCTTCAAAAAATAATTATGAAATTATTTTGGAAGATACAGATGGAAATATTTTTAGAATAAATACAAGGGATAAAAAATGAAAATATTATTAATTTCTATATTTTTGATTTTTACTATAAATGCCAAAGAATTTGATTTTAATTTAAAAGCTGTAAAAATTGCAAAAGATACTTATATGTTTGAAGGAAAAGAAGAATATTTTTCAATACAAAATGGTGGAGATATTTCTAATACTTATTTTATAATTGCAAAAGATTCTATTTTTGACGCAAATACATCAATTTGGAGAGGTTTTAAAATATGTTTTTTTGGTTCTTTCAAAATAACAATAACTATCAAACCGTTAGGATTATTTTTTGAACAACAGAAATTGGCATCAATTGAATTTCAAGTTTGAA
>JABSON010000163.1 GCA_013215915.1 Campylobacteraceae bacterium
ATCTCTTATAGTATCAATACCTAATTCATTTAAAGCGTCTAATACTTCATTTGCTCTATCATATTCTTTTAGTTTCTCATATACAACTAATAATTGTTTTAATACTTTTGTATTTCTAGATGAAAACTTTAGAATTTTCAAAAATATATCTCTTGATCTTTGTAAAAAGCCACCTTTAAAATATGTTGATCCTAAAAGTTCTAATAACTCTTCTTTTTTTACTCTTGAGTTTACGCTTTCTAATAAAGCTAAATAAACAGATATAGCTTTTGTATAATCACCTTTATGTAAAAAACTTGAAGCTAGTAAAATTATTGAATCAAAAGGTAAATTATATGTTTTATATAAGTGTACATAATCTGCTTCTTTTAATTTTCCCAATTCAAATCTATTAAGTAGTTTTCTATAATCTTTTCTGGCAATTCTTTCTTTATATAAAGTAAATGAATAAGTTAAAAAACTTATAAAAAATACCGCAATAAAAAATATGATAATTCCAAATAGTGGATCTCTATATTCTAGTACTAAACCTTCCAAGCCTATCCTTTAGATAATAATTAAGAAAATAATATCATAAACATTATTAATAAAAAATCTTATGTAAATTAAAACAAAAACTAATAGAATCTTAGCTACAATCGTTTTATGATAACAAAAGACTCAATAGAAATTTTAAAAAATCAATTAGATGTAGTTGATGTAATTTCTCAATTTTTAGAACTTAGAAAAGCAGGTGCTAACTTTAAGGCTTGTTGCCCATTTCACGGTGAAACAAATCCTTCATTTGTAGTAAGTCCTGCTAAACAAATATATCACTGTTTTGGTTGTGGTGTTGGTGGTGATTCTATTTCGTTTGTAATGGAATATGAAAAACTATCATATCCTGAAGCTATAGAGAAACTAGCATCAATGTCAAATGTATCTTTGCAATATGATGATAATAATCAAAAAAAGCAAAGTGTAAAAATCATTGAAGATGTTAATAAATTTTACCAGAAACTTTTAGTATCTTCTCCTGCGGTGAAAGATTATATAAAACAAAGAGGGATTTCAGAATTCTCAATTGAAAAGTTTGAAATAGGATATGCTCCTAAGTCTGCTGATACTATTAATTATTTAAAATCAAATAACCATAACCTTACTGAATCAATAGAATTAGGAATAATTGATACAGGGCAGAGTGGTTTATATTCAAGGTTTATTGAAAGAATTACTTTTCCTATTAATGCAATTAATGGAAAAATTGTAGGTTTTGGAGGAAGAACAATTACCGGGCATAATGCCAAGTATGTGAATTCACCTCAATCTAAAGTATTTAATAAATCAAGACTTTTATACGGCTATCATTTAGCAAAAGAAGCAATTTATAAAAAGAATCAAATTATAGTAACAGAAGGTTATTTAGATGTAATAATGCTTCATCAAGCTGGGTTTAATACAGCAGTAGCAACACTAGGAACTGCACTAACAGCAGAACACTTACCTTTATTAAAAAGAGGTGAACCTAAAGTTATTGTAGCTTACGATGGAGATAAGGCAGGTTTAAAAGCTGCTTTTAAAGCTGCTACTATGTTATCTCATTCAGATTTTGCTGGTGGTGTTGTTATATTTGGAGAAGGTATGGATCCTGCTGATATGGTGAAAGAGGGTCGAATTGAAGAATTAAACGAAATGATTCTAAAACCTCAAAACTTTATTCCTTTTGCAATTGATTATATTGTTGCTTTATATAATATAAATGAACCACAAGAGAAACAAAAAGCTTTAGTTGAAACAAATGAATATTTAAAAACATTAAATCCTATTTTTCAAGATGAATATAAAAGATATATTGCTCAGAAACTTAATGTAAGAGAACATTTAGTTCAAATAAATAATCAAACTAGGGCTCAGGCAATTAATTTATCAAAAGTTGATATTGCTGAATTGTCTATTTTAAAACATATACTAGAAGATAAAAGCATTTTAGGCGATGTTTTAGACGTAATTGATGTTTCTATGTTTGAATTTCATGTAAATGAATTTTCACTCTTAATTTCTGATATTAATGAACCTTCTTTAAATGGTATTTTATTAAATGATGCTTTAGGTTCTTATACAAAAGAAGAATTTGATAAACAGCTGTTTATTTTATTAAGTAAGTTTTATAATAATAAACTAACTCATGTTACATATGATGCAAATATGAATTTTAAAGCTAAAGTAATTTTAATTAGAAAACTTAAAGATAATATTAAACAATTAAGAATGGGAAATTTAGTAAAATACAATTTATAAGAATTTTTTCGATAAACTTTAAAAAAGTATATTAAAAAGGAAGTTTATGGAAATTATTAGTACAAATACTGCACCTGCAGCTATAGGACCTTATTCACAAGCTATTAAAGCTAATGGTTTGGTTTATACATCAGGTCAAATTGCTCTTACTCCTACTGGAGAATTAGTAGAGAGAGATATTAAATTACAAACAAGACAAGTTTTAACAAACTTAAGAAATGTTCTTGAATCTGCAGAGAGTTCTTTAGATAATGTAATAAAAGTTACAATTTATTTAGAAAACATGGAAGATTTTGGTATAGTGAACGTAATCTATGCAGAATTCTTTGGTGATCACAAACCTGTACGAAGTACAGTAGCTGTAAAAACTCTACCAAAAAATGTTTTAGTAGAGATGGATGCAATAGCTTCAGTAAGTGATTATCACTAAATTTGAATATTTATATTAAATTTACCTTAGACTTAAAGAAAGTTTAAAGTAACTTTAGTTAAAATTTCGACCCGTTAGAAAAGAATCATAAAAGATTTATAAGTTAGAGGATTAAAATATGTACGCAATTATTAAATGTGGTGGAAAACAGTATAAAGTTTCTGAAGGTGATATCTTAGATATTGATTATACTGGTTTAGCTGCAAAAGAAACTTTAGAGATTACTGACGTTTTAGCATTAAACGATGGTGAGTTAAAAACTGGAGAAACTATTTCTTCTGCAAAAGTAGAAGCAGTTGTAGTTTTAGACGGTACTGGTGTAAATAGAGATAAAAAAGTTATCATTTACAAAAAAAGAAGAAGAAAAGATTCTAAGTTAAAAAGAGGTTTTAGAAAAAGCTTCACTAAAATTAGAATTACTAAAATCGCTGCGTAAGGAATAAGATATGGCTCACAAAAAAGGTCAAGGAAGTACACAGAATAATAGAGATTCAGCTGGTAGAAGACTAGGCGTTAAGAAATATGGTGAAGAAGCAGTAGTTGCTGGAAACATCATTATCAGACAAAGAGGAACTAAAGTTCACCCAGGAAACAATGTTGGAATGGGTAAAGATCATACTTTATATGCTTTAATTGACGGTAAAGTTAAATTTGAGATTAAAGATAAAAATAGAAAAAAAGTTTCAGTTTACGCAGTTTAATTACTAAGTTTACAAAAGACGAAAAGGGGGTGTTGGCTTTGCCGCACCCTTTTTTTTTACAAAAATTTATTATAAAAGTAACTAATAATGAGTTATGAATTGATCATTATTCATTATTAGTTATTAATCATTATTTAAAATAATGTTAATTTGGAGATTAGAAATGTTTATAGATAGCGTAAGATTTACAGTTAAGTCTGGAAAAGGTGGACAAGGTTGTTCATCATTCAGAAGAGAAAAGTTCGTTGTAAAAGGTGGACCTGACGGTGGTGATGGTGGAAAAGGTGGAGATGTTTATTTCATAGTTGATAATAATACAGATACTTTATCTACTTTTAAAGGTAGAAGACTTTATAAAGCTGAGAACGGTGTTCAAGGTATGGGTAGAAGAATGACTGGAAAGTCTGCACCTGATATGTTTTTAATTGTTCCTCCAGGAACTCAAGTATTTAATGATGATACTGGTGAATTAATGCATGATTTATTAGTTGAAGGTACTAAAGAGTTATTAATGGAAGGTGGAAAAGGTGGATTAGGAAACGTTCACTTTAAAAACTCAAGAAATCAAAGACCTACATATTTTCAACCAGGACTTCCAGGTATATCTTTAAACTTAAGATTAGAGCTTAAACTTATTGCTGATGTTGGACTTGTTGGTTACCCTAATGTTGGTAAATCAACATTAATTTCTTTATCATCAAATGCAACTCCTGAAGTAGCTGATTATGAATTTACTACATTAACTCCTAAATTAGGTGTTGTTGATGTTGGTGAATATAATTCATTCGTAATGGCAGATATTCCTGGTATTATTGATGGTGCAAGCGAAGGAAGAGGATTAGGTTTAGAATTCTTAAGACATATTGAAAGAACTAAGAGTCTTTTATTTATGGTAGATATGGCTAATCATAGAGAACCTATGGCTCAATTAGAAGTATTAAAAGAAGAATTAAAAAAATTCTCTCCTGAATTAGCTGGTAGACATTATGCTATTGCTTTAACTAAAACTGATGCTTATTATGGTGAAGATTTAGAAGGTGATATTAAAACTTTTGTAGAAGAATTAGGACTTGAATTAGCTGAGTCTAATGAATTTGGATTTGATAAAAAACTTCCATATTATGTACAAGATTTAACATTTAATAGATTTGATTCTAGTAAACCTATGTTTGTTTTACCTTTATCTTCTGTTACAAGATTTAATACAGCTTCAATTAGATTTGCATTATATGAAATGTTAGGTCAAAAATAAGTGAAACGAATAGTTATTAAAGTTGGATCAGCTGTTTTAAGACATGATTCAAAACTAGCTATAGATAGACTAGAAAATCTAGTAGATCTAATAGCTTCTTTAAAACTTAAGAATAACTATGAAATTATTTTAGTATCTTCAGGAGCAGTTGCTGCTGGAAATACTTCTTTAAATCTTGATAAAAGAAAAATATACAATAGACAAGCACTTGCTGCTATTGGTCAACCTTTATTATTAAAACACTATAAAAGTAGATTTAGACATCATGATCTTATATGTGCTCAAATGCTTTTAGTAGCTGATGATTTTGATTCAAGAAAACGTTCAAAAAGTGCATCTGCTGTAATAGAAATATTATTAGAGAATAAGATTATTCCAATTATTAATGAAAATGATGTTATTGCAAATGAAGAACTTTTATTTGGAGATAATGATCAATTAGCGGCTCATGTTGCATTCCATTTTAATGCAGATATGCTAGTAATTTTAAGTGATATTGACGGTTTATATGATGATAATCCTCATGTCAATAAAAATGCAAAACTAATTAAAAATGTTTCAATTATTAAAGAAGAAGAATTAGAAATGAAACACTCAGCTAATTCAGAATTCGCAACTGGTGGAATTGTTACAAAACTAAAAGCTGCCAACTATCTTTTAAATAAAAATATCCCTATGTACTTAACATCAGGATTTGATCTTACAAATGCTTATGATTTTTTATTAGATAAGAATCACCTAAGCGGAACTTTATTTAAAAAATAAACTACTCCAAGGAAATACTATGTCAATTAAAAAAGTTCTATTTATGGGTACTCCCGATTACGCAACAGAAATTTTTAAAGAATTATTAAATTCAGATTATGAAATAATAGCTTTATTTACTCAAATTGATAAAAAAGTAGGAAGAAAACAAGTTATTACTGCCCCTCATATTAAACAATATTGTATTGATAATAATCTTGATATTCCAATTTATCAACCAGAAAAACTAAGAAATAATGAAGAAGCTACTCAAATTATTAAAGATTTAAATCCAGATATTATAATTGTTGCAGCTTATGGACAAATTTTACCAAAAGAAATTTTAGATCTTGCACCTTGTATGAACCTTCATGCTTCTATTTTACCAAAATATAGAGGAGCTTCTCCTATACAAGAAGCTATTATTAATAATGATGAATATACAGGCGTAACTGCTATGTTTATGGAAGAGGGTTTAGATACAGGTGATATTTTAGGTTACCAGTATTTAAAGCTTGAAGAAACAATGGAAGTAGCTGAAGTATTTGATGAATTAGCAAAAATAGCAGCTGAACTTACTATTACAACTTTAAATAAGTTTGAAGAAATTAATCCTATTAAACAAAATGATTCTTTGGCAACTTTATGTAAAAAGATTAAAAAAGAACATGGTGAAATTAATTTTGAATCTGCAAGAGCTTTATATCAAACATATAAAGCATATTCATATTGGCCAGGAATTTTTACAAAAGATCAATTGAAATTAAAAGATATTTCATTAATTGATGAAACATCTATAAATGAAGAGGGTGAAATTCTAAAAATCGAAAAAGATTTTATTCTTATTGGATGTAAAAAAGGTTCAATAAAAATTAAAACTTTACAAGCTCCTTCAAAAAAAGCTGTAAATGCTGCTGATTATATTAGAGGTAAAAGACTAAATATTAGTGATTCAATAATTTAGACTTTTATTTAATGTATTTGACTTTAAGTCAAATACATTAAAACTCCATACCTACTTCTTTAAAAACAACTAATCATTTTTCTCTATAAAATAACTAAAAAAGATACAAATTGTAAATTTTACAATTTAAGCTATATTTATGTTTTAACCCTTGACATCCAAAGCCCATTACCCTATAATTCCCATCCAAATCAAGTGTGACACACACGAAG
>JABSON010000164.1 GCA_013215915.1 Campylobacteraceae bacterium
AAAGAGAAGATTTTATCTTCTCTTTTTTTTGCCTAAAATATAATAAAGTACAATTAAAACTCTTGTAAATAATTGTATTTATATTAATTAAAATATAAAAAATATAAATTATAATAAATAAAGTTAATACAAAAAATACTACAAAATACTTACTTAATGAATCTAAAGATATTTTAATTTCACTAGGAGGATATGATATGTCTAAAACACCATTAATATCACCAATTTTTGAATTAGTATGACAAGATAAACATTCTTGTTTTACAAGAATTGGATAAAGATATCTTATAGATCCATCATTTAAGATCATAAATTCTTTATTACCTTTCATAGCTTTTTGGATAAAAGAATCATTTTCAATCATTTTTTTATCTTCATTAGGTATTCCAAACATTTCTGCAACATGTTCACTTCTATAAGATTTAATTTTTAAACCTTCTCTTATATGCTCAAGTTTAAAGATAATCTTATTTAAATCTTTTTTACTCCATCCTTCTTGCATTCTTGTATTCATAATTTCAAAAATCAATTCAGAAGTTTTTAAAGCATCATCTTCACCTAAATCTTTTAAAGCTACTTTTTTTACTAATACAGAAGATAATAAAATAAAAATTATACTCAAAGAAATAATTGTAAGTGTGATTCTAAGCATTAGTTGTTTATTTGTTATTAGTTTTTTATTGCTCATTAGTTTCTCATATATAATTATTTAACTTAATTTATAAACTTGTATTTACAATTAAGCTAAATATAATATATCGTAAGTAACTTATATAAAGATTATTTTTAGTTATATTTATTGATTAAATATTATTATTTTGATATTTACTCATATTTAATACTTTTATAATGTTCTACAATAGGAAAAGGCTCATAAAAGTGATGAAGTAATTTTTTCCACTCTTGATAATCTTTAGAATTTCTAAAAATATGTTCATGATCAATAAGTGTTTTCCAATTTACTAATAAAATATATTTATTCTTTTTCTCTAAGCATTTCTTAACTTCATGAGAAATATATCCTTTTTGAGCTGCTATAATTTTACTTGCTTTTCTCATATTATTCTCAAAATCTTTTTCTTGATTATCTTTTATATATAATATTGCTACTTCTAATATCATTTATTATCCTATTCTAAAGTATTATTTATCTCTATACAATACAAATGCATTTCTTTGAGCTATTGGCATAATATCAAGGTATTGAATGTTTACATGAGGTGCAGTATTAAGAACTGAGATAATAACATCGGAAATATCTTTTGCACATAAAGCTTTATATCCTTCATATACGTTTTGTACTTTATTTTCATCATTTTTAAATCTTACATTTGAGAAATTAGTTTCAACTGCTCCAGGTGCAATAGTACTTACTTTTACAGAAGTTCCATAAAGATCTAAGTTCATAGACTCTCCTAAAGAATGAACAGCAGCTTTTGTAGCACAATATACATTTCCATTAGAATAAGAACTTTTCCCAGCTACTGAACCTAAATTTATAATGTGAGCAGTTTCTAATTCTCTCATTTGAGGCATAATTGCTCGTGATACATATAATAAACCTTTTATATTAGTATCAATCATTTCTTCCCAGTCATCTAAAGAAGCTTTATAAAATGGATCTAAACCTAAAGCTAGTCCTGCATTATTAATTAATATATCAATTTGATCATTTTTTAGAAAAGATGCTATTTTTTCTTGAACATCGATTTTATTTTTTACATCAAATTCTAAAAGAGTGATTTTTACAGAAGAGTTTATTCCAATTTCTTTTTTTACATCTTCTAGTTTATTTATATTTCTTCCACATAAAATTAAATTAACATTCATTAATGACAAATCTATTGCTATTTGCTTACCTATTCCTGCACTAGCACCTGTTATTAAAGCATTTTTTGCATTTATATAATTATTCAAAATATTCCTTTAAAATATATTTATTTACTCTTGTATTATTAAAAAAAGTATGTTTTAATCATATCTGCAAAAATATATAAAAGAAGTAAAAAGAAAATAATTTTATTCATAATATACCTTTAATAAAATGAAAATTATGAGAGTAGAGTTTAGAGAGTAGAGTTTATGCATAAAGTAAAAACGTAAGAATTAAATCTTACGTTTTTATTTATTTACTAATTAAATCAAATTTATTTTGTTCTGCTTTAGTTTTTCCAGCCCAAAATATTACTAATATAATAACACCGATTATTGGAATTAAAAATAATAATTGCCACCAACCACTTCTATTTGTATCATGCAGTCTTCTAGTCCCAATTGCAATAGTTGGAATCATTGCAGCAAGAGAATAAACAAGTCCAAGTATACCAGCACTTATAACTGTAAGTAAAATTGAAACTATAAAACCTATTAATTGATAATACCAAAAACCACTTCTACTTACTCTACCTGAAAAAGTTGCATAATTTCTAAATGCATTTACATAATGAGTTAGCATACCTGCAGCCTCATGTTTTACATCCGCAAATGCTTCTTCTGACTTTATAACAAAAATTACAATTGCATTGTTTTCATTAATTTCAAAATCTACTGTAAGACCTTGCTCTGGATTTACATTTGATGTTTGAAAATCTGAACTTAAAAAGTTATATCTATTTCCATCTTCTGCAGAAATAATTCCAGTACTTGATTGAATGTCAAAATTTAAAATTGAACCCTTCATTTATATCCTTATATTTAATTCCGAAAGGATATCATATTAAACTTTAATTAAGGTCATATATTAGTCCTGTAAAGAATAGTATACACAGAAAATATATTACTATTACAATGTATCCTAATATTAAACCTGCTCTTGCTAAACCTATTCCTATTAAATTATCTCTATTTTTACTAATTTCTGATATTGCAATATGTCCTGATATAACAGCAACTATTGAAGGAATTGCAAAAAGCCACCAAGTTAATGTTAAACCAATAATACCAAAAAATAGGCTTATAATTGAACTTATTGATGTTTCTTTTGTATTTATAACACCATTATTAGTATATCTACTATTTATAGAATAGATTTCAATAGCTTTATTGTCTTTTATCTGAAAATCTATTTTATTGCCTGCTTTAGGAGCTGTAGTTTTTGAAAACCATTCATTAATATCTAATTTATAACGATTTCCATCTTCTCCTGAAATCAAACCTATACTTTCTTTGATATCATAGTGTAATATATTTCCCTTCATTTAGGTTTTCCTTTATTAAATTAATAGATAAATAAAATGAATATTAATTATATATTCTACTTTATTAAATGTAATTTATTAAAAAATCACTTAAAAGGAAATTAGTTTGATATATTTAATTTTGAAGAATTTTAGAATTAAATTGATATTTGAATAGGTTTTAAAATTTTATTTAGATGAAAAATTTGAATAACAGCCAATTTATTCAAATTATTCGATTGAAACAAAATATAGTATAGATAATTTTTAAAAGTTTTTATTTTTGTTTCGGATATTTTTGTCAGGCCCTTTAATTGCCAATCTGCATTAGTATAACAAGGGTAAATAGCAATTAGATAGCATTAATGATATTTTTATATCTTTTATTCAATATTTATTTACCTCATCATATTTTTTTTAGTTTTATTTGTTGCAATTGCCGTATTTGGGTCTTCTGGCCAGTAGTGTCTTTTATACTTTCCTCTTAACTCTTTTCTTACCTCAGCGTAAGAATTTTCCCAAAAGCTTTTTAAATCATTAGTTATTTGAATGACTCTTAATGCAGGTGATAAAAGATGAACTTGTAAAGGTATAGAATTATTAAGAACTTTAGGAGATTCTTTAAGCCCAAAAACTTCTTGAATTTTAACTTTTAAAATAGCTTTGTCTTTTGACGAATAGTCAATGAAAATATTAGTACCTGCTGGCGTTTTAAATGTTTGTGCTAAGAGTTCATTAAGTTCTATTGTTTCATTGTACGAAAGGTAAGCAGATAGAACATTAAATATGTCTAGATTCTTTAAGTCTTTTACACTGTTTACTTTATCTAAGTATGGCTCTAGGAATGTATCAAGATTATTTAAAAGGTAAGCATCATTTATTTTACTTATCTTTGAATCACTTGAATACAGGCCTTTTTTTATAGACTCATTTAAGAAGTTTAGTCGCTCTCTTAGGTTTTGAGCTTTTTTATTCCAATTTAGAAAATCTAGTCCTTCTTCGTATACAAGCTTTAACAGAAGTTCTTTAAAGTTTTTACTTTGTTTTTCTGCTTTTGCGTATAGTTCAAGGTCTAGAAATTTTGTATGTGTTTTAAATTCAAGGCTTTCTTTCTCTTTGTTATAAAGAATTGATTCTACTACAGTGATTTTATCTTTAAAGTATTTCTCTATGTCTTCTAAATCAACTTTTAGGGCAAGTCTTATAAATGAGTCTTTATCTTTACTTTGTACATTAGCTACAACTAAGTACTCTTCATTAAATAAGTAATCACTAGTATGTAAATAGGCACCCTTTTTATTTGATAGTAAGTATTTGTTATCATTTAAAGATCTTAGCTTCCCTAGTCTATCTGGATATGCGAATAATAATAGAACTCCAAGTATTTTTGTATGAAAGTCTTCATCTTCCCTATGTTCTAAGTCTTTATACCCCTTCTTAGATCTTTTAAGTTTAGTAAGAAATGATTTAGCTTCTTTTTTAACTTCTTTAACTGCATGTCTATTTAGATAAGCATTATCTTCATTATAATAAATGCTTAAAAATCTATTTTCTAAATCACTATCTTGTGAGCCTTTAGTATAAATGTCTTTTGATTCTAGTAGTGCTGCTAGTATACATGCAATGTTTCCATAACCAAAAGTATAAGATTTTAAAATCATGTATGCTAGACGTGGATGTAGACCTAATGATAGAGCATCTTTACCAAAACTTGTTATGTTTAAGTCTTTATCTATCATTTCAAGATTCTTAAGAAGTGTATACGTAGATTCTAAAGACTTGTATTCTGGTATATCTATAAAGTTAAGTTCTTTAAGATCTTTTGCTCCCCATAAACTAAGTTCTAATACAAAAGAAGTAAGATCAGCTCTTAGAATCTCTGCTTTTGATGACTTCTCAAGTATCTTACTCTTATGCCATAGTTTATAACATTTTCCATTACCAAGTCTTGCAGCTCTTCCTGCTCTTTGAATTGCACTCTCTTGTGATATAAAAGACATATTAAGTGAATTCATAGCATTTGAGTGATTATATAAAGAGACTTTCTCTAAGCCTGTATCAATAACTGTGCTAATACCTGCAATAGTTAAAGATGTTTGGGCAATGTTAGTAGATAAAATGATTTTTCTTTTTTGACTTGCGTATATAGCCTTATCTTGTAAGTCAGTACTTAATGCTGAATACAATAACAAAACTTCTATCTCACTAGTAGAGACTTTCTGATCTAGATAGTCTTTTAGTACATGTATTTCTTTAACACCTGCTAAGAATACAAGAATATTACCCTTTTCATTTTTTATTACTTCTATACATGTATTTTCTAAAGCTATTTGTAAAGACTTTTGATCATTTACTTTTATGTTTTGATTTAAGTAGATGTTCTCTAAAGCATACTGTCTATTTTCACATCGAATAATTGGAGTTAAAGGAAGAATCTTTTTAATTTCTTCTTCATTTATAGTAGCAGACATAAGTAAAATCTTTAAATCATCTCTTAAGAGTTCTTGTACTTCTAGGCATAAAGCTAAAGATAAGTCACTATGTATACTTCTCTCATGGAATTCATCAAAAATAACTAAAGAAATTTGTTCTAAGCTTTGATCATTTTGAAGCATTTTAGTTAAAATTCCTTCAGTTACAATTAGTACTTTTGTATCCTTACTGTATACAGAGTCATTCTTAACTTTATACCCAATACTCCTTCCTAGTTTTTCATTTAAGAGTTTTGACATTTGTATTGCAAGAGTTCTTGCAGCTACTCGTCTAGGTTGTAGAACTAAAATCATTTTATCTTGAATGTATTCTTCGTTCATTAGAGATAAAGGGACTATTGTTGATTTTCCTGCACCTGGTGCTGCTTGTAAGATTAGTTTTGGTTCATTTTTTAGGGTGTACTTTATTTCTTCTAGTACATTATTTATTGGAAGTTTATTCATGTATGCAGTATACTTAAATATAATAGAATAAAAAAATTAAATTATAAACATTTCCATTAAATAAGGAGATTCAAGTCTTTTGTTTAAACTATCTCTAAAACCATGTCTTTTATAAAAAGAAATTAGTTCATTTAGGTTTAAACCATTTGAATCTAAGGGTAAAGGATTTAATTCAATTCTTTTATATCCACTAGCTTTAATATATAAAATAACTTGATTAAATAAAATAGAGCCAAAACCTTTTTGTCTATGTTCTAACTCTACTTTAAGTAATTCTAAACAAACTATTTCATACTCTTCTTGAAAAGAAATATTTGCATAAGCTATGTTTTCCATATTAAAATATGTTCTGTTCTTTACTTTTTTAATTTCCATTACATATAATATGTAAGTAAATTATATTTAGAGCTTAAATAAATAATTAATAATTCTAAA
>JABSON010000165.1 GCA_013215915.1 Campylobacteraceae bacterium
TTTGTATGATAATTAAGATAAAAGATAACAGAATCAACTTCTTTTTTTAGAATATTCTTTTGTTTTAAAATGTACTCTTTTTCACTTCTTTGACTCTCTTCTTCAAAATATGAGTTCTGGTTTTGAATAAAAAAGTAAATTGTGAAAAAAGCTATTAAAATTACTGTTACAATAGGAGTTAAAATTATAAGTTTGGGTATATTTTTTTCACTAAACAAAAGATTCCTTAATTTTTATATTATTTATATCATAAAAAAGAAATTACTTTGATAAAATTACTTTTAATATAACAGAATAATTAATTAAATGAATAGTTTTCCTTAAGTCTTTAATTTCTTTAGCTGATTCTGCTAATCTACTTACTAAATTTCTCACCTCTTATAATACAACTACAAAACCTTTTCTGATTCAACTGATGAATTAGGAGATAGAATATTTATTAATTTCTGAGCGTGTAAAGTTGAAGTATTTAATAATGATGTATAATTACTCATTTGAGCAATTGACTCAGAATTATTAGATGAAGAATTTAAAATTAAACAATTCTTTTATTATAAACCAACATTGTGTTACTGATTTACCTAAAGAATTAACTCCTTTCCTAATCTCTATAAATTGGCTTTTGTTCCTAAAATTATTTGTAATTTTATTCAGTATTTTTGTTAATTTATTTAAAGTAAGATTTGAGCTAGTACCATTAATTAAACTTATGGTAGGAAAAGTATATAATAAGTATTAAAAAATCACTATAAAGAGTCTATTATCAAAAAAGAAATTATATATAAAACAAAAGTAGCAGATGATTTTAATAACGCTTATGAATTGTTACATGGTATAAATTCATCTGTAACATTTTTTGGAAGTGCAAGAACGCATCAAAATGATAAATATGCCCTACTAGCTCAAGAACTAGCATTCAATCTTTCTAAAAAAGGTATAAATATTATCACAGGTGGTGGTGATGGAATAATGAAAGCTTCTAACAAAGGTGCATATGAGGCTAAGACTGCTTTATCAATTGGATTAAATATAAATATTCCAAATGAACAAACTATTAATCCTTATACTAATAAGTCTATGACTTTTAACTACTTTTTTTCAAGAAAGTTTATGTTAGTTAAGTACTCACAAGCTTGTGTAGTATTTCCTGGTGGATTTGGTACTTTAGATGAATTATTTGAAGTATTAACTTTAACTCAAACGAAAAAACTAAATAATGGTGGATGCAAAGTATTTTTAGTAGGTCAAGACTACTGGGAATATTTATTAAAATTTATGGAAAAATCATTATACAAAGAAGGAATGATAAATAAAGAAGATTTAGATTTAATAACTTTAAGTGATGATATAGATTTTATTCAAAAAGAGATAGAGCATTTATTAGATAATAAATAACTCTTTATTATTTAAGACTAGAGTATTAAATTTAATACCCTAGATCTTTAAAAGAAAGCCTAAAAACTTTCCCATTCGTCACCTTGTTGTTTATCAACAAATGAACTTTTATTAGTAATTACACTTGAAGATTTAATGCTTCTCTCTAAAGTTCTTTTTTCTCTTCCTTTAAAATTAACATCTGTATTTTTTAATCTTACGGCTTTATCTTTAGTATTTTTTAATATTACGGGTTTATCTTTAGTATTTTTTAATATTACAGATTTATCTTTAGTATTAATAACTCCTTCACTTTGCCTTTTTTCAGTACCTTTAAAACCTAAATCCATACTTCTTGATCTTCTATCAGTAATATTTTCTTTTCCAATAAATTGTTTTTCATCAGCACTTTTAACAATTTTTTTAGCAATTTCAGATGTATTCATAGCAATATCATAAGTATCACTTGCAGCACTTGCAATTTGTTGTGTTTGATGATCTTGTTTTGAAACAGCATCATTAATTTGTTCAATTCCTGTTCTTTGCTCTTTTGAAGAAGATTCAACATCTTTAATTAAATCAATAGTTTTAACAATATTTTTATTAAGTTCTGAATATCCTTCAATCATTGAAGAAGAAATCTTTTTACCTTCACTAGCTTTTGCATTTGCATTTTCTACTAAGTCTTTAATTTCTTTAGCTGCTTCTGCTGATCTTGATGCAAGATTTCTAACTTCTTGTGCAACTACTGCAAATCCTTTTCCTGCTTCACCTGCTGTTGCAGCTTCAACGGCTGCATTAAGTGAAAGAATATTTGTTTGGAAAGCAATTTGATCAATAACTGAAATTGATTCATTAATTGCAGATACTTGATCGTTAATTTCATCCATAGATTGCATGGTTTGATTAGCAAGATTTTGCCCACTTGATGTTGATTCATTTAATAATGAAGCATACTTGCTCATTTGTGTAATTGAATTTGTATTATTAATGATTGTTGATGTGATTTCTTCTAAAGCTGCTGCTGTTTCTTCTAATGATGCAGCTGCTTCATTTGAATTATCATTTAATACATTTACATTTTCTAATAAATTAGAAGATGATGAGTTTAGAGTTAAACCAATTCTTTTATTATAAACTAACATTTCTGTTATAGAATCACCTAAAGAATTAAGACCTTTTCCTAATTTTTCTAAATGAGCTTTTGTATTTGAAGTATCAATTTTATTTAAATAATTATGACCTGTATATTCATTTAAAACTTTTAATACATTATCAATATTCTTTTCAAAATTACTAGCCATTTGATTTAACAAATCAGTTAATTCTCTTAATGCTGCATTTGAAGTATTTACAGAAATTCTTTGTGAGAAATCACCCTCTTCTAAATCTCTTAATAAAATAATAGTTTTAGAAATTACATCTTTTTCTTCTTCCATTCCTTTTTTAACTTTTGTAATATTTTCATTAACAACATCTGTCATTTCTCCAATTTCACCTCTTGTTTCAAGTTTTAATAATGAAACTGATGATTCTTCTTTATTAACATATTTGAAAAATGATAATAAACCATTTCTAAATATAGTTAAATCTTTAGTAATTGATAGAATTGAATATAAACCTAAAGAAACAACAGAAAGTATTGCAAGTAATGTTAAAAACAATACGAAATAAAAGTCTTTATTTACAATCTTATGTTCTCTATCAATAGTAGTATCAAGCTCATGTGCTAAATAATCATCGATTTTTTTAAGTAAATTAATTTTATATGTAATTGTTTCAAACCAATAAACTGGTTCTACTGAAAACAATGAATTATTTAATAAATTTAAAGCTTTTATAGCTGGACCATCACTAACTTTTAAAATTTTATCTAATTCTTTAATACTTAAATTATTTAAAGATGATTCAACAACTTTAGGAAGTCCTAAATAATATTTTGTAAATACAGAACTTATATCATTTAATAAAGATAACTCTTTTGGAGAAACATTTTTCAATTCTTTATATTCATTAATTAATATTATTAATTGTTTATATTGTTTATTAATTTTTCTTTCATATTTTAAATCTCCTCTAATTACAAAGTTTTTAAAATTATGAATTAAACCACCATATCCAACAAGCTCTTTCATTCGAGATCCTATTGCATGTTTTTTCCCTGTGTATAATAAAGTTTCTCTTATTCTATTTATTTCATTAACTTCTTTTCCAGATAATGTTTTATTATAAAACTTTATTGCATCATCACTTGCATATTTTAAAAAGTTACCCATAAAAGAATTTTGCGCGGCAATTAAATTACTAAATTTAATTTTCATACCTTCACCAAATTTATCTTGTGCTAGAGTATTTGCTCCAACTGCTCGTTCAATTCCAGCTCTTTCTTTACTTAATAAAAAGTTTGAATAAGATACTAGTTCTTTTGTCACAACAGGAGAAATAGAAATTTTCGAAACTTCAATTACAATATTTATGAATTTTGTGTTCATATTTGTATAATAAGCAAGTGCTTTGCCTAAAGGCATAGTTAAAGAAGTAACAAGAGATCTAGTTCTATTAATATTTTTCATATCATCTAAAGCAGATAATAAAGAAATATTAAGATTATTAGAAATATCTTTCATTTCATTATTTTTAATAAATGTCTTTAACTCTTTTAATCTGTTATTTGTAAGTTTTCTTTGATTTTCTAATTTAAGAGAAAACTTTTTCCCATTACTTCCAAGATAACCAGCCGTTGCTCCTCTTTCTTTTTGAGTTTCGTGAACAAGAGATGAAATTTTTGTAGATAATTTTACTCCCATGTCTAAACTTTCTAAAGATGATACTTTTTGGTAATCTATAATTATAATTTTTAGTGATAATATTACTAAAAATATAATTGGTAAAATAACAAGTAAAATAACTTTGTTTTTTATTGACATATTCTTAAACATATGAATCCTTTATTTTTCTTTATGTCTACATACTAACTGAAAAATATTATATTATTCTTGATAGATGTCAAAAATGGTTAAAGAATATTGTATTATGGGTATTTATGTAATTAATTAGATGTTTATTAAAATTATTTATTTAGTAAGTAGCAAGGAGAAGTTAACAAAAGTGTATAGTACACTTTCGTTAATTATAATTAGATTTTAGATTGAATGAATGCATCCATTTCGTTAACAATTTCTTCAATAGTTCTTTCACCATTGATTTTTGTTAATAAGTTTTTATTTAAATAAAATTCTTGAATAGCTTCTAATGGTTCAGTAAAAACTTTCATTCTATTTTTAAATACAATAACATTATCATCTTCACCTCTAGCTCGTCCAATAACTCTATCGCAAGCAACTTCTTCAGAAACTTCAACTTCAATAACATTTACTAATTCAACTTCTTTATCATTAGCTAAATATGTATCTAGTTCTGTCATTTGTTCGCTTGATCTAGGATATCCATCAATTACAACAACAGGAGTTGGTGCATTTTTAATAGCTGTTACAATAGTTTCAATTACAATTTCAATTGGAACTAAATTACCTTTAGAAACATAAGAGTCAATTAAAGCTCCTCTTTCGCTTCCACTTGCAACTTCAGCTCTGAACATATCTCCAGTTGAATAGTGAGTGATGTTTTCATGTTTTGCAGCAATTAACTCTGCATCTGTAGTTTTACCAGAACCTGGCGCTCCGATAATTAAAAATAATTTTTTCATTAAATAATTCCCCTATAAGTTTTTGTATTTTAAATGATATTTCTGCATTATATCCAAATTATGTCTATAATGCCTTAATGATCTCATATGTAACATCTATCATTTTCTTTAATTCTTCTTTCGTAAAACAATAAGGAGGCATAAAATATACTACATTTCCTAAAGGTCTTATATAAATTCCTTCTTTTAATGCAGCTTGAAAAATATCTAGATTAACTCTTTTACCTACTTCAAATTCTTTTAATTCAATTGCACAAATCATACCTCTTTGTCTAACTTCTACAACTTCTTTTAAGCTTTTAAATTTTTCAGTTTCATCTTTTATAAATTTAATTTTTTCTAAATTATTTTCTAATACATTGTCTTTTTCAAAAATATCTAATACTGCATTAGCAACTGCACAAGCAATTGTATTTCCTGTATAAGAATGTGAATCTAAAAATGATTTGCCTTCATTATAATCACAGTAAAAAGCATTATATATATCATCAGTAAATAAAACTAAAGATAAAGGCATATAACCACCTGTTAAACCTTTTGAAGTACATAAAAAATCAGGACAAATGTTTGCTTGTTCAATTGCGAATAAAGTTCCCGTTCTACCAAATCCAACAGCTATTTCATCTGCAATTAAAAATACTCCAAACTCATCACATAAAGCACGAAGTTTTGTAATATAAGTAGCATCATACATTCTCATTGAACCTGCACATTGAACTAAAGGTTCAATTACAACTGAGTTAACACGTCCTGCATTATCTGATAAAACTTTTCTCATGTCTTCTAAAGCTTCAACTTCTGTATGCATTGAAGGAGATTTTGCATGTAAAGTTTTTATTAAAATATCTTCATATATATCTTTATATAAACCATTATCGCTAACAGCTAAAGCACCCATAGTTTCACCATGGTATGAATTAGTAAGTGATACAAATAAAGGTCTAGATTCTCCTTTATTCTTAAAATACTGAAAAGACATTTTTAAAGCAATTTCAATAGCAGAAGAACCATTATCTGCAAAAAACACTTTTTGTAGGGGTTCTGGAGTTAAATCTATTAATCTTTTTGCTAAATCTATTGCTGGTTTATGAGTAAATCCAGCAAAAATTACATGCTCTAATTCTTCTATTTGCTCATTTATTTTTGAATTTATATACGCATTTGAATGTCCAAATAAATTTACCCACCAAGATGAAATACAATCTAAGTATTTATTTCCATCAAAATCTTCTAAATAAGAAGCTTTTGCTCTTTTTATAGGTATTAAAGGTAAAGTTTCATAATCCTTCATTTGAGAGCAAGGATGAAATATATGTTTTAAATCTTCTTTCATTAATTCATTATTAGTCATTTTTTTTCCTTAGATATTTTATTTATTGATGATTGTTTTTATCAGAGAACAGCAATATAGATAATTTATAAATATTACTTAATAAAGAATATTCATAAATATCATGTTATATT
>JABSON010000166.1 GCA_013215915.1 Campylobacteraceae bacterium
AAAAAAAAAAGTTTTTAATTTATATATTTTCAAAATTTATTAAAATTGATACAAAAATAACAATAAGTGATTTATATAAAAAACAATTTAACAAAGAATTTAAATTTCTTATTAAAAAAAGAATATCAGATATGATTTTTATATTATTATTGGTGTTGTTTTTAGGAATAAAAGAAACTATAGAAATGTTATGGACATGGTGGTTTTTTGTGTTAATGGCAATTCAAATTTGGAAATTATCATATTCATATCAAATTTACTTAGATTCACCTAAGAAAAACTAGGAGGAAAAACAAGGTAAAAAGACGTGAAAATATCTAGCTATTAAGTATCGCATAAAGATATGTGAAGTTGTGAATATTAAGAACGTTAATTTACCTTGTTCCTCAAGTCTAACGTTAGTGATACATTATTAAGTTTAAGACAAAAGGAAAAGTTAAATATGTGGTTTATTTTTGGATTTATTTCTTTATTTAGTTTTATAATATATGGTATATATAAACGAATTAATGCATCTTGGAAAGGAACACGTAAAAAATATAAAGGTAAATCATATAAATATAATATAATTAATTATAAAAATAAAGTTATTAAGATTGCTCTTGGAATAGATGCTATTGAAGGGTATGACTATGCATTAAAAAAAGAAAGCTTTATTGACAGGTTTTTTAAAAAAATTGGTATATCTAATGAGTATCAAACAGGAAATGCTGAATTTGATAATAATGTTTATATTGTCTCTGATGATGATTATTTGAATAATCAACTTTCTTCAAATGAAGAAATTATCAAAATTATATTAAAAATATTTTCATTTGATGGTAATAATAAGTGTAAAATCAAAAAAATACGTCATTGCTCAGGTCAATTGTGGATAGAATTTAAAACTAAAGGTAAAGTAGAAGATAATATTGTTTCAAAAATTGCGCCAAAATTTATACCCTTGCTTGAAAACTTTAATAATGAACTAAAAAAACAAACAAACAATATTAATAAAAAAAGAGATCCTTTTATAATAAAAGCTTCTGTGATTTTAGCTGTAAGTACTGGTTTGGCAATAAATGGATTTATTCATTTGTTTAGACTTATTTATGTTGATTTGCCATTTATTATTGATACCAAAGCATTATTGGCTGATTCTATTTTAGTAGGTAGTATTATTATTCTCATCTTAATTTCTTTTACTTTATTTTTATTAAAACGTAGTTCAAGAACACATATGATTTTAATTGAATTAGTGATAATTGGATATTTTGGTGCAGTATCTACCTCATATATTGAATTAAGAAATTTAAATATTGAATTAAATCAGTCAATACCTGAAGTATATAACGTAAAAGTTTTATATAAATCAATAACTAGAAGTTCAAAATCTCCTGACTCACACTATTTACATGTAAAAGATTGGAATAAAACAAATAAATATGAAAAAATAAAGGTATCAAAGATACATTATAATAAATTTCATAAAAATCAATATATTAATATTTACCAAAAGAATGGATATCTAGATTATAAGTGGGTTTATAAAATAAATTAACAAAACAGTACACACTAACAACAACTAGCAACGAACGTAGAGCGTCGTTGAAGTCAAACGTTATTCCAAGGGTTTAAGAATGACACCAATAGCAATTTTAATAGCAATATTTTTAGGGTATTTAATTTTTATTCTGCCATTAATTTTAATAGTTTTTTCAAAATCATTATCTGGTAAAAAAAGATAAAATGGCTTATATCTATATTATTAATTCCAATTGTTTTAAATACAATATACTCTTTATTTGTACACTCAATATGGATACCACATATTCCAGGAATATTGCAAATTTCTGCATGGAGTATCTATCTATATTTTAAGATTAAATATGGAAGCCCTAACAGAAAAATAATTCCAAAATCAATTCTATTCATATTATTAATTTCTATAGCTATTTTCGTTGTTGGCACCATATTAAATACATTTAAGCAACAAGAATCAAAATTAATATTAAATTGTGTTTCAGAAAAAATATTTATGAAAAATCTTGAACCAAATAAACTTTATTTATCTCTAAGTTATATATCTGAAACTTACTCAATCTATATAGGGAAGCTTTAAGGAAACAATATTATGCTAACTATTAAAGGTGAAGACAACAGAGGGTTACATGAATGCCTTAGTTACTCAAACACCCTTAATCTAGTTTATTCCATAGGTTCAAGTACACCAAAGATTTGGCATGGAGAAAAGACACCTATAATATAAATATTACTGTTATCTTTAGTTCAAAAGAATAGATATGCTCAGTTGAGGAAGACGATATAATTACTGGAGCAGGAGTTGCAACTTCAATAGATTTAGGTTTATATATTATTGAAAAATTAACAGATAAAGCAACAAAAAATAAAATAGCTAAACAAATGGATTATCCATATATATAAGTTTTTAAATAACGGTAATAACTGAAGGTGATAGCATAATAAAAGGTGCCTGTTACCTTTTTAAACTAACTTTGCTATAAATAATTTCATTTGAAGATGAAATTATGAAGTTTGATATAAATTAAGCCTTAAATTAAGTTAAATTTATATATAGTACATTCCAAAAATTAAAAAGAAAGTAGGGATTATAAAATGCCAGGTATTAAAGTAAAAGAACAAGAGTCTTTTGATGAAGCATATAGAAGATTTAAGAAACAATGTGATAGAAATCTTATTGTTACTGAAACTAGAGCTAGAAGATTTTTTGAACCAAATACAGAGATTAAGAAAAAACAGAAGATTAATGCTAAGAAGAAGATGCTTAAAAAACTACACATGCTTAGAAAATACGAAGCTAGATTATAATATCTTTTATAAATCGATAAAAAGGGACAGTTTTTTAACTGTCCCTTTTTTTATCTACAAATTACGTGGATCGTATACTAAATTCTATTAGGACTTACACTTACGTCCCTGTGTTTGAATCTCCACCTATAAATGTACAGGTAAAGGGGACATACTAAATTATTTATCCCAAAGATGTTGTTTCAAACACATAACAAAAAGGTGCCAGGAACCTTTTTATTAATAATCAGTCTGTGATTAAAATCTGTTTTATCTTAAACTATTAGCCTTGTTTGAGGCACATAAGAGAATTTATAATGAAATTAACTACTCAATCAACCTTTTGTACTCTAAAGAGTCTTCTATTGCTATTCTGAGACTATTAAGGAGTGAATTTGGATAATATACTTCAAATAATTCATATGAAATTAAACAATTATGTTAGCAAACTTAAAAGAGAAGACATAATACATAAAATAAAAAGAATCGACATTTTATCAAAGAAGAAATAGTTAAATACTGAATCAAGACTATTTATGTGACAATACAAAATCAAAAAATATATTAGCAAATATAAATACTAAGGAAATATTAAAATGGAAACAATTTATTCAAAAAAAAATCATCAAGAAATTAACACTAGAGTTTTATTTAAATCTTCTGAATTTAAAGAGAGTGTAATGAAAGAATCTGCAGAAAAATTTGCACTTATATCACGTACAACAAGATATATGCCAGAGATAGTTCATAATGGAGATTCTATGAATATAATTTCTTATTTTGACAAAATGAAAGAATTATACTTCTCTGAGCGTTCTATAGAAAATATGACTGATATGTCATCAATTTCGTGTTTTTTTAATACAGAAGCTCAAAAATTTGACCTTGAGATGGTAGAAAAAGAGATTAAAGAATCAGATAAGTTTTCAAGCATAGAAGATATATTTAAAGCGTGGGAAGAACACCCTGCAAATCAAGTTTCATTTTTAACTCCTCTTTATCATATGGGTTATTTTTTAGTTTTAGCAGAGATTTCAAATAACAAAAATTTAAAAAATAAACTTAAAAACAGAGCTTCAAGTTTTTTAAGAGCTTACTTTAAATTAGAAGAATATAAAGCTGTTATTGATTATAAAGTTGATGTAAATATTAAATCTTTAACTTTTACAGAGCTAATAGCAGAATGGATGTCTTTTATTAATTCATTTTTAAGTGATTTTTCTGTTTATTTAATTAAATCTAAACAAAAAGTGACTTACGAAAATAAAGATGAAGTAGTATTGAATTTTAATAATGTAATGAAAGATATTAAACCAAAATCTCTTAATATTAAAGAACAGATTTTGACTTACTTAAAATAGAATTTCATGACAGGCACCAATTAGTAACTTTTTTTAACTCAGACTTATATTTACATGCTGTATCATTTACTATTGAGGTGTCTTATGGCTAGCAAAGTTCGTATAAATGAATTAGGTTATCACTGCAGTAGTAACCTAAATTTATACTCGGAATTTATCAATTCTGAGAGATCCTTGGACTGCCAATGTGGGAACTTTCCCCAGATCTTAATAGAACTCTAAAAAAACAGTAATTTATTATGCCTTTACTTTTAAGCTTAAAAAGTATTAAATTTGGTTAATATAATAAATATAATTATTAAGGATTAAGATGGAATTTGATTTTTTAGGTGCGACACTTGTAAATTTAAGTATTAATATTGTGTACACATTAATAGCACTTTTTGTAGGAATGAAAGCACTGTTAATAATAGATGATAAATTACTAAAATCAATTGATATACAAGAAGAAATGAAAAAAGGAAATATTGCAGTATCAATCTTTGCTTCAACCATTTTAATTTTTGTTGCTCTTATTGTTACTTTTGGATTTAAGGGGTGATATTTTCTAAGAAGTTTGCAAACTTCTCATATCTTTGCTTATTTTTATTATATTTACTAGGAGAGTATTTAATAGATCTTTCAAATGAATCTAAAAACAATAATATTCTAGTAACAAAAAATAAAGAACCTATAAAAAAGTTTGTAAATACTGCTTTAAATGGTAATACCTTGTATCTTATAAAAGAACATAAATACTTTAAGGAATCAAAAATTACTGAAATATTTGACTTAAAATATAAAGACTATATTCATTTTATTAGATTAAAAGGAACCAGTGATGTTAAAAATATTGTCGCTTTGGGAATTGATAAAAAATACCATATCGCTAACTTTTATTTAGAAGGTTATGCTCCTTTTAAAACGGACAAATTATGGATTCCCTTACAAACACTTGCAAGAAAAAAAGTATATCAATTAGATGACCTTCAATATAAGGGTTATAATGAAATATGGCAAACAAGCTCACAAGCATTTAAATACACAAGAGGTGATTGTGAAGACCATGCCATTGCATTAGCTGATTGGTTGATTGAGATGGGAGAAGATGCAAGAGTTGTAATTGGTAAATACAAAAAAGTAGGTCATGCGTGGGTTGTTTTATTTAAAAACAACAAAGAATATATCTTAGAAGCAACACAAAAAAGAAACTTGCGTAAACCTTATTTATTAGCAAAATACCAGCCCAACTATAAAGCTAAAATGATGTTTAATAGAGAATATTTTTGGTACATAAAAAATGAAAAAAGTTCTATGAATTACTCTTCTTCAAACTGGATAAAAAAAAGTACATACATAAAACAGCAAAGTAAATATTAGTATATCTCTATTTTATCATCCTTAGACATCTCAATTTTATAAGACCTGGGGATAGTTGCCACCTTAAAAAACTTGAAATTTAAAAATCTACATTAATTCATTACATTAAATCCAAAGATCCTGGGACAGTATACCTTATTGGCTAAGTGGTCAAATAAGCATACTCAATATCTGCATTTTTTATTAGAATAGTTGGGAATGAGTTCCAATTCTTACAAGTTTGAGTGTATTCTCTTGAATAATATAAATGATTAAAAGATCTCCACTTATATGAAATTCTTTAAAGCTTTTATATTCTTTTTTTAATGGATAGTCAAGTGCTTCTTCTGGTAAAGTTTCTTCTTTTAAAAGTGAACTTAAGTATTGCAAATATTTTGAATAATGTTGATCTGAAATCTTTTGTTTTTTATAATCTTTTGAAAAGTTTTTGTTCTAAAGAGTTTTAACATTATCTTTTTAAATCATCCAGAGATATTATCGCACCTTCATTGTTTTGTGCTTCATTCATTGCATTTACTGTTGTTTCATTAGGAGTTTTTAATTCAAAAGGAATACCTCTTTCTTTTTGTACTTTTTTAAAAAATATATTAATAGCTTGTGAAGTATTAATACCAATATCTTTAAAAATAGATTCAACATCTTTTTTTAAATTATTATCAATCCTAGCTCTTACTGTTGCATCTAAAGACATAATAAATCCTTTTTTTCTTTATTGTAGAACTAAATGGCTACAAAGTCAAATAATTTACTTTTACTAAATATTAGTATCTTTGATCACGCTAATTTAAAGAATCAATTTTATTATTGCAATATTGTTGTTCTTAAGTTATTTATAAATAATAAATTATAGTTATTTATGATAATATTATTCCTGAATGAATAGTTATGTGCTTATGTTATAAACTATTATTATGGATAAGATTAATTTAAAAAAGTAAAAGTATACCAATTAGTAATTTCTATAGAATAGAAGAATCTAAGTTTTAATTTACTAATTAAGTTCCACACAT
>JABSON010000167.1 GCA_013215915.1 Campylobacteraceae bacterium
ATTTCTGGAGTAATACTATTTACATGATTTTTATTTTTTTCATTTATATTATTAATAATAATTCCATATATAATTATTATTGTAATTACTAAAGATAAACTAAGAAGAACTAATATATTTGTTTTGCTAAGTGTTTTTTTTTGAGAATGTTTTCTTTTTTTCATATATCTTCTATTAAAAAGTAAGGCTAAGCCTTACTTTTAGTTTTTATCCATATCTACGATTTTATTCGCTTTAATCCATGGCATCATTTCTCTTAAATCATTTCCAGTTTTTTCAATTAATGAAGCTTTAGCATTTGCTCTTTCAGCATTCATTCTAGGGTAACCTGCTTGTCCTTCTAAAATGAAGTCTTTTGCAAATCTACCATCTTGAATTTCAGCTAGAATTTCTTTCATAGCAGCTTTTGATTCATCATTAATTATTCTCTTACCAGATACATAATCTCCATACTCAGCAGTATTAGAAATAGAATATCTCATATCAGCAATTCCACCTTCGAACATTAAATCAACAATTAATTTCAATTCATGTAAACATTCAAAATATGCTAATTCAGGTGCATATCCAGCATCTGTTAATGTTTCGAACCCAGCTTTAACTAAAGCTACTGCTCCACCACATAGTACAGCTTGTTCTCCAAATAAATCAGTTTCAGTTTCATCTTTAAATGATGTTTCAATAATAGCAGTTCTTCCACCACCAATTGCTGCAGCATAAGATAATGCTAATTCTTTAGTTCCATTAGAAGGATCAGCGTGAATTGCAATTAAATCTGGAATTCCTCCACCTTTAACAAATTCTGATCTTACAGTATGACCTGGAGCTTTTGGAGCTACCATCATTACATTTATATTTGCTTTAGGAGCAATTCTTCCGTAATGAATATTAAAACCATGTCCAAATGCGATAGTCGCGCCATCTTTTAAGTTTTTTTCAATTTGATTTTTATAAATATCAGCTTGATTTTCATCTGGTAATAAAATCATAACAATATCAGCAGCTGCTGTAGCTTCTTCAATTGTTTTAACAGTGAAACCTTTAGCTTCAGCTTTAGCCCAAGATGAACCATCTTTTCTTAACCCAACAATAACTTCTACACCAGAATCTCTTAAGTTTTCTGCATGTGCGTGACCTTGTGATCCAAAACCAATCATTGCTACTTTCTTAGATCTTACTAACTCGATGTTACAATCTTTGTCATAATATACATTTAATTTCATATTTTTCCCTATACTTGTTTAAATTTGATTAAGTATATCGAAAAAACTTTATTTTTCCCCCTTGTAAATGGCGATATAATTTAAAAATTTATGCATAAGGCAACGTTTTATTAATATTTTGCTAAAATCACATTAATAATAGAAGGAGCGAAATGCTTAAAAAAATATTTACTAAAATCATAAACAACGAGAATGATTTTAGCCAAGAAGAAAAATCTGTAATTAATGAATTTATTAAAAAAGAAGTAATTATTTTAAAAAATGATAAATTAGAGATTTCTTCAAAATATAGAGTTGGTTTTTTAAAAATTGAAAAAAACTTTGCTTTATTAAAAGACTTACAAAGTGAATTAAAAGATATAAAATTAGATGTTACTGAGTTAAATGGAGCTTATAATAAAGATTTTGTTTTAGTTAAAAGAGTATTTAACCCAAGAACTAGGTTTAAAGCAAAAATAATTGAAGTATTAGATTCAAATGAATCTGATTTATTAGTTTATGTTAATGATAAAAATCTGATTACAATAAAAGAACAAATAATTTTATCTAATAAAAATATCTCAAAACTTACAAAAACTTATAATAATTTTGATGTATTATTAATTAATTCAAAATCATTCGAAGTTGTAAAAGTTATTGGTAATATGAGTGATCCTAAAATAGATGAAACTTTATCTTTATATATTTATAATGAAATACATAGAGCTAAATTTGATTTAGATGTAAATGTATCTATGAATGATACAAGTGAAAGAGTTGATTTACGAAACTTAGCATTTTGTACAATAGATCCAGCAAGCGCAAAAGATCACGATGATGCTATATATTTTGATAAAGATGCAAATGTTTTATATATAGCAATTGCTGATGTTTCATATTTTGTTCAAGAAGGAAGTATTTTAGATCAAGCTGCTTTTAAAAAAGCTGTATCTATGTATTTACCAAATAAAGTATTACCTATGTTACCTTTTTCTTTATCTGAAGAATTATGTTCACTAGTAGAAGGTGTAGATAGATATGCGTTTGTATTTAAAATTTATCTAGATAATAATTATGCAGTTAGAAAATCTGAAGTATTTGAAGCTTTAATTAACTCTCATAAAAAATTCTCTTATGAAAGAATTGATAGATTATTAGAAGGACATAAAGATTCAAGTGATGAAGTTGAAGATAATATTTTTGAATATATCACACCTTTATATGAAATTACTAAAATAATAAGAACACGAAGATTAAAAACTGGTTATGACTTTAGAACAAAAGAACATAGACTAGTACTTAATAATAAAGAGTTTTTAGATCATATCTCTACTGAAGAATCAACAGCATCTCATCAATTAATTGAAGAGTGTATGTTATTAGCAAATATTGAAGCTAGTAAAAAAGTTTCACAAACTTCTATTTATAGAGTTCATGAAGAACCTTCATTTAAAGATATCTCAAAATTAATTGATGATGTTAATGTTTTAGGATTAAGAGTTAAATTAGCTTCTACTGTTCATGAAACAATTGAAAAGATTCAGAAAAAAGTCTTTGATTCTGCTTTAGAAGAACAAGTAAATGAACTTATTATTCAAGCACAAACTCAAGCTAAGTATTCTTCAATTAATACAGGTCACTTTGGATTAGGATTTAAATCTTATTCTCATTTTACTTCACCAATTAGAAGATATTCAGATTTAGTTTTACACAGAATGTTAAAAACTAAAAAAATACCTGCAAACATTGATGAAATCACTGATCATATTTCTAAAGAAGAGAGAATTGTTGATCAAGTTGTATGGAATTTAGAAGATAGAAAATATGCACGTTGGGCTTATGAAAATATAGGACGTGAATGTAAAGCTTGTATCATTGATGAAGATAGAGCAATGGCTAAGTTTTATGAAGATATGCCAGGACTAAGAGTATCAATTGATAATTATAAAGGTGCTAAATTATTCACAAAACTTAAAGTAATTATTAAAGATGTTGATTTAGTATCTGCTAAAATAATTGTATCTATTAAATACTAGGACTTATAATGTATAAAAAAGAGTTTGATAATCTACTAAAACAAAATAAAACTTTTTCAGCTTATATGTTTTATGGACAATCTACTTATATGGTTGAACATTATGCATCTTTAATAGCAAAATCTTTTTCATGCGATGAAGATATTGAAAAAGTATATTTTGATGAGTATAATTTTAGAGATATTAAAAATAAATTACTTCAAAACTCTTTGTTTGCAAGTAATAATATACTAATAGTTAAAGTTGATAAAAAGATTGATAAAAAAGAAGTAAAAGAATTAATAGAGGCTTCAATGCAGAATCCTATTTCTACATTAATTTTTACTTGTTTAGGTGATAGTGATTTTAAAAATATGGCTTTAGCTTTTACTAAAAAACTTGAAAAAGATTTTAAATCTATTTGCATTAGATTCTTTTCACCTTTTGATTCTGAAGCTTTAAAAATTTTAAGTGATTATTCTAAAGCTAATAATATTAGTATAGATAATGCATCTTTAAATCATTTATATTTTATGCATAAACAAGATCTTAATTTTTGTATTAATGATTTAAGAAAATTATCAATTCTTAATGAGTCTATATCTACTAAAGTAATAGATAATCATTGTTTTGGAATAACAACCATATCTATGGAAGATTTTTTGCATAATTTAATTTCAGGTAAACATATAGGGAAAGATTTATACTATTTGTTAGAAGAGGGCGTTAATGAAATATTTTTATTAACTCAAGTTACTTCTTTTGTACAACAACTTTTTATGATATCGGCTTATGCAAGAACAATTGGGAATCCTGATCCTAAAGAAATTCTAGGTTTTACTCCTCCTAAACTTATCTGGGAAAAAAAGAGTAAATTAGCAATAAATATTAAACCTGAAAAATATTTAGAAATGCTAGACTTCCTACTGGAACTTGAGTTGGAGTTCAAAGCATCAAAAGTAAAAGAGCCAAATTTATATTTACAAGCTTCTCTTAGAAAGTTTTCAGCTTTATTTGGGTAAAATCTCTTCAATCTAAACCTTGCTGATATCTTTTACAAGATACCGGCTAATACTACAAGGAGATTATATGTCAAGAATTAGACATTACGAAACAATGTTTATTGTTAAGCCTACACTTTCTGATGAAGAAACAGTAGCACAAATTGAGTTAGTTAAAGCTAACATTGAAAAAAATGGTGGTGAGATTGTTGCTTGTGATGATATGGGTTCTAAAGCTTTAGCTTATGAAATCGAAAAACACAAAAGAGGTCATTACTACATTGTTTACTTTAAAGGACCAACTGATTCAATCTTAGAATTAGAAAGAAATTACAGAATCAATGAAAATATTATTAGATTCATATTTATTAAATATGAAAACAATAAAGAAATTGCTGCATATAATAATATGTGTGAAGTAGCTACTAAAAAAGCTGCAAAATAATTAAACTATAGGATTTAAGCATGTATAATAAAGTAATTATGGTTGGAAGACTAACTAGAGATATTGAATTAAGATATTTACCTTCAGGGGCAGCGATTGCAAAATCGTCGATTGCTTCATCACATACGTATAAAACGCAAAGTGGTGAGAAAAAAGAAGAGTCTTGTTTTCTTGATTTTAATATGTTTAATAGATCAGCTGAAATTGCTAATCAATACTTGCGAAAAGGTTCTAAAGTTTTATTAGAAGGTAGACTTGTGTTAGAACAATGGACTGCACAAGATGGAACTAACAGATCTAAGCACTCTTTAAGAGTTGATAATATGACTATGTTAGATTCAAAAGCTGATTCTGCTGCTTTAGCTCAGCAAGGTGGTAACCAAGGTTACAATGCACCTTCTGCTCCTGCTCCACAGCAACAAAATCAGTATAATGCTCCTTCTAATAATTATGGGCAACAACAACAAGGTGGAAATTCTTATGGGCAACAACAAGCGCAAGCTCCTGTTCAAAGAATTCCAGAAATTAACATTGACGAAGATGAAATACCTTTTTAGGATAGGAAATTAATATGGCTGAAAAAAGAAAATACGGAAGAAAATATTGTAAATATACTGAGATGAAAATTACTTTCATTGATTATAAAAACACTGATTTATTAAAGATTTCAATGAGTGAAAGAGGTAAAATTATGCCTAGAAGACTTACTGGAAACTCTAAAAATGCACAAGAAATGGTTGAAAATGCAATCAAAAGATCAAGACACATGGCATTAGTTCCATACATTGTTAACACTCAAAATGTTACTGAAGCTGCTTACTCTAGATACTAGAAATCACTTCAATAAAAAGGGAAGAACTTATGTTCTTCCCTTTTTTTATGCCTAATAAGTAATAATATCTATTATTACTCTTACTTATTATAAAATCAAAATTTATTTTATATAATAATACTTTCTAATTAATAATGCCCCCCCCCTCTTTAACTTAGAAATGAAATACTAATCCAAAGATTGTGATGATAATTTACTTTCTGTATTATTAAAAAACATCTGATTTAGAGTTATATACTCAAGGATTATTAGTGGTCTATTATTTAAACGGTTTTGAATATTTGTAATTTCTAATCTTGATACTTTATTAAATTTACTTTTCTTAGGTATATATTCTCTTATTAATTCATTTGTAAAGTTTTCTTCCATGCCTTTTGTTCTTATATATATTACTTTTTATAGTTTTATGAGAAATAGTAATTATCTTGTATTTTTTTAATCTTCTAGTTATTTGTTCTTCTTAACAATTCTTTCTAAGCCTTTTAGATATTAGTAATTTGATTTTATTATTTAGTTTTTTGATAGTTCTTTTATTTATATCTCTGAAGTAGTTTGAATCTCAGCATATTCAGGGCTATAATAACTGTAGCTACTGTTTCTTTTTACTTCTCTTGGTATTTTAGACTTGTTAAAGTTTAATACTCTAGCTATTTTACTTATATAATAATAAGCTTTAATTGTATATCAACTAAACTTACTATCTTGACTTCTTAAACGTTGTACTTCTAATGTGAATCTAGGTAATACATATATCTGTTTATTTTTAATATTGAATAGTTTACTTGTACTTTATTTAATTTTATTACTGATTATGTATATAAATCTAATTATATTTTTCTCTTTAACTTTAAATAAACTTGTTTAATATACAGACAAATAATAGAAAAAAAGTATAGTGTAAAAGAATTTTCTAATTTAAGCTACATTTATGTTTAAGCCCTTGACATCCAAAGCCCATTACCCTATAATTCCCATCCAAATCAAGTGTGACACACACGAAGATATGGATGATCT
>JABSON010000168.1 GCA_013215915.1 Campylobacteraceae bacterium
TCTCTTTTCTAGTAGGTTCTTGAAATGATTTTCTAGTTTTTGTTGGAATATTATTTACTTTTTTATAAGTGTTTATCCATAGGTACAGTGTTTTTAAATTTAGATCTAAATCTTTTGCAATTGTAGAAATTTTTTCTTCACTGTTTAATGCTAATTGAACAGTGGAATCTTTGAACTCTTGTGTATACTTTTTATTTGCCATCTTAATCCCTTTTTAGGTTTTTATTTTAACATAGACTAATAAATTCTATGTCCAATTTAAGGTCACAGTATCAAACTATATATTGATTATTATGTAGGACAAAAACGATATAAAAAATCTACAGGTTTATTAAACAATCCAAGAAATAGGAAAACTGTTAAAACAGTAATAATTCCACAATTGGAAATAAAGATTTTAACAGGTGAAATCTATAAAAAGAAACCTAAACATTTTTCTTATTATGCAGATATATATTTAGAAGATAAATCAAAAACTCTTAGAGCTTTTGAAAGAAGAGAAAAATATTATCAAAGAGTTATTAAATATTTTGGTAATAGAAATGTTGATGAAATTACTAGATTAGATATAAAAAAGTATTATAGTACTTTAAAAATGAAAGCTAAATCAAAAAGTACATATAGAACTTGTATAAAAGAAGTTTTGGATTTGGCTTTTGATGATCAAGTTATTCAATATAATCCAGCAATAAATATTTCATTAGGAAAAGATGAAAAGAAAGAGATTCAATATTTTTCAAAAGAAGATGTAAATTCTTTATTAGAAAATGCAAAAGGTATTATTAGACCTTATTTATTTATTGCATTTAATACAGGATTAAGACCAGAAAAAATATTAGGATTAAAAGCTTCTGATATTCAAGACAATATTATTTCTATTACAAAAGTTAGAACTAATGGCAGAATTGATGAACCTAAGACAAAATATTCTTATAGAAAGATTCGAATACCTGATTTTGTAAATAATGAAATTAATATTTTAAAAGATAATGTTGATACAGAATTTCTTTTTTGAGATATAAGTGATTCGGGAAGATTAAGACATCAATGGCTTAGAGTAATAAAAGATTCGAAAGTTGAACATAAAAAACTTTCATGTACTAGACATACATATGCAACTCATATGTTAAAAGATGGAGTTGTAAGTATAAATGAATTATCTGGATTATTAGGTCATAATTCAGTAAAAGTTACATTAACACATTATGAAAGTGTAATTGATTCAATTGAAATTGATTTAGGCTCTAATTTTAACCTATTTAATAGTGAGAAATAACTTATTTTCAAGTGAGAATTTGAGGTAATTTGGAAACAAAAATTTTATGTTTTTGGAACAATATGAGAACAAAATAATTGTTCAAAGTCTACAGGTACCATAGAATGGTACTTTTAGAGCTTAGGTACAGCGGTAAGCCGCGTTTTGTCGTGGATAATAATTTGTCTAGTTGTTAAATTACTTAAACAATCTTGCGAAGAGCATACGCTGTGAAGCTTAATACCATCTCTTCTTGCTGCTGGTTGGGTTTACATAACCATTAAAATTACTTAAAATGTTGGTGGGCTCTTACCCCACCGTTTCACCCTTACCAAGATAAATCTTGGCGGTTTACTTTCTGTTGCACTGTCCCTTATCTTACGATAGCTATTCTTTAAATAGAACCATGCTTCACTGCAGCCCGGACTTTCCTCTTGAACTTAATCAAGCTATTATCTGCCGTACCTAAGGCGGAATTATAGCTAAAAAACTTTAAACGAAACTAAACTTGTTTATTTTCTTATAATATCGTAATAATCAGGTGCTATAAATCTAAAAACATCTTTTTTTATCTCTTTATTATAGATTGAATTATTAAAAGAAATTGTAACTTTATTTTCTAATTCATCTTCATATTTAATTTCACTAATTTTATTGTCTTTTATAAAAAAATTATACTTCACACCATTTATTTCTGATTGAAAAACATTAGCTGATATTTGTTTTGAAGATTTTAATAAAACTAAAATATTTATTTCTTCATTTAATGTTGTATAAATAGCTTGTTCTAACTCAGGCTCATCTATAATTACAAAAGTATTTAAGATATAAACATTCTTTACTATAGGAGTATTGTACTTCCAAAGTATTTTTGAGGGTTCTTGTATAAATAACTTTCCCTTATATTTAATGATTTTATTCGAAGAATTTACGATAGTTTGAGTGAAATCACTCTCAATTGACTTTAAATTATTGAAGTCTAAAGCATGTAAATTTAAAATAATTGCAAAAACATTGATAATTAGTAGTTTATAAAACATATTTTAACCTTTATTGATATATAATCTTCACGATTATAACAAAAAGGAATTAATTTTATGTTAAATATTTTCTCAAAGATTTTTGGAACAAAAAATGATAAAGAAGTAAAAAGATATCTAAAAAAAATAGAAATCATAAATGCTTTAGAAGAAAAATACAAAATACTAAATGACGATGAACTACAAAAAGCATTTGAAAATATTAGAAATGACGTATTAACTGACAAAAAAACACTAAACGATGTAATCTATGATAGTTTCGCAATTACAAGAGAAGCTAGTAAAAGAACACTTAATATGAGACACCATGATGTTCAATTAGTGGGTGGTTTAGTTTTACACGATGGTAGAATTGCTGAAATGAAAACAGGTGAAGGTAAAACTTTAGTTGCTACTTTATCTGTTGTTTTAAATGCTATGACTAATAAAGGTGTACATGTTGTTACGGTAAATGATTATCTAGCGACTAGAGATGCAAAAGAACTAGCTCCATTATTTAACTTTTTAGGTTTTACTATTGGAACTATTACTGGTGATATCAGAGATGAGTTAGAACGTAAAGAACAATATGATTGTGATATTACTTATGGAACTAATAATGAATTTGGTTTTGATTATTTAAGATCTAATATGACTTTAGATATTGAAGAAAAAGTTCAAAGAGAACATAATTATGTAATTGTTGATGAAGTAGATTCAATTTTAATTGATGAAGCAAGAACTCCTTTAATTATCTCTGGACCTACTAATCAAAAGTCTGCTGATTATGCACAAGCTAATAGAATTGCAATGAGCTTAGATAAAGGTGAAGTAATTGAGCCTAAAAAAGCAGATGAAAAAACTATTTATACTGGTGATTTTACAATTGATGAAAAAAACAAATCTGTTTTAATGACTGATGAAGGTATTGAAAAAGCTGAAAAACTATTTGAAGTTGATAATTTATACTCTTTAGAGAATGCAAAATTATCTCATCACTTAGATCAAGCATTAAAATCAAATTATATTTTTGAAATCGATGTTGATTATGTTGTTAAAGATAATGAAGTAATAATTGTTGATGAATTTACAGGAAGATTAAGTGAAGGTAGAAGATTTTCAGATGGACTTCACCAAGCATTAGAAGCAAAAGAAAATGTTTCAATTCAAGATGAATCACAAACTCTAGCTGATATTACTTTCCAAAATTATTTTAGAATGTATAATAAACTATCAGGTATGACAGGAACTGCTCAAACTGAAGCTACTGAGTTTGCTGAAATTTATAATTTAGATGTTGTATCTATTCCTACAAATTTACCAGTGCAAAGAGATGATAGAAATGATTTAATTTACAAAAGTGAAAGAGAAAAATTTGAAGCTGTTTGTAATAAAATTAGAGAATTTAATAAAAAAGGTCAACCTGTATTAGTTGGTACTGCTTCTATTGAAAAATCAGAGCACTTACATGCTTTACTTAAAGCTGCTAAAATACCTCATACTGTTTTAAATGCAAAACAACATGAAAAAGAAGGTAAGATTATTGAAGATGCTGGTCAAATTGGAGCTGTTACTATTGCTACAAATATGGCTGGACGTGGAGTTGATATTAAACTTACAAAAGAAACTTTAGCTCTAGGTGGTTTAGCTATTATTGGTACTGAAAGACATGAGTCAAGAAGAATTGATAATCAGTTAAGAGGAAGATCTGGACGTCAAGGTGATGTTGGTATTACTCAATTCTATTTATCTCTAGAAGATTCTTTATTAAGAATATTCGGATCAGATAAAATTAAGACTATTATGGAAAGACTTGGAATTGAAGAAGGTGAACATATTGAATCTGGTATGGTAACACGTGCTGTTGAAAATGCTCAGAAAAAAGTTGAAACTATGCATTTTGAGTCAAGAAAACACTTACTGGAATATGATGATGTAGCAAATGAACAAAGAAAAGTAATTTATTCTTTTAGAAATAATTTATTAAACCCTGATTTTGCTATTGAAAAGAAACTTGATGAAAATAGAGCTGAATATATTACAAACCTTTTATCATCAGCTGAAATTATTTCAGGAATGCCTTCTGAAGATTACAACTATGAGTTTATAATTTCTAAATTTAAAGAAGAGTTACATTTGGTTATAACAAAAGAAGATATTATTTCTGATTCTTTTGAAAACTTAGAAAAAAAATTAATAGAAGTAATTAAAGAAGTTTATACTCAAAAAATGGGACTAGCTTCTATTGAACAAAAATCTGAAATTGAGAGAATTTTATACTTGCAAATTCTAGATAATGCTTGGAGAGAACATTTATATTCTATGGATACTTTAAAAACTGGTATTGGGCTTAGAGGTTATAACCAAAAAGATCCTTTAGTTGAATATAAAAAAGAATCATATAATATGTTCTTAGAGCTTATTGCTTCAATTAAACATGAAATCATTAAAGTTTTATTTACTGTTCAACTTCAAGAAAAAGAAGACGAAGCTTTAAATAAAATAAAAGAAGAAATGGAAGAATCACAAGAAAATTTTTCTACAAACTTTGATCATGAATTAAAAATTGAGAAAAAAGTTGCTAGAAATGAACCTTGTCCTTGTGGATCTGGTAAAAAATTCAAACAATGTTGTGGAGTAAGCGGACCTAAAAAAGGTTTAGCAGCTAAGGCTTAATTTGAATAAAGAATTAGTAAACTTTATTGTAAAAAAATATCTATCTTATGACAAAAAGAACCCATTTATCTCAATAAGTGCTATTTTAGCATTTGTTGGGGTTAGTATAGGAATAATGGTTTTAATCATTACTATGGCTATTATGAATGGTACTATTAAAGAATTTGAATCAAAACTTTTCACTATGAACTATCCTTTATCAATTTTTCCAAAATATGCTAAAGCAGTTGACCAAAAACTACTAAGCTCTCTTGAAAAAGAGTTCCCAGAACTTAAATTTTCACCTTATATCTCAGCACAAGCTATGGTTCAAAATGATGATGAAATGACTGGTGCTTTATTATTTGGAATTATAAAAGAAAAAGAAGAACAAATAAATACAATATTTAAAGAAGCGGTAAAAGATATTAAATTTAAGAAATATGATTTAATTACAGGTATTGGTATATCTGATGCCCTATATTTAAATGTTAATCAAAAAACAACTATTTATTTTACTTCCTTAAATCCTAGTGGATTCTCAATGCTTCCAAAGATGAAACGATTCAAATATAAAACAAACTTTAAATCAGGTTTAAATGCTTATGATAAAGCTTATATGTATACACCAATTGAAAGTTTACAAACAATTCTAAGAAAAGATAAAAATATTTTTGATGGAATTCATATTTACTCAGATAATGCGATGAAAGACATTAAAAGAATTGAAAAATTCTTGGATGAAACTTCTGTTGGAATTGTTGGATGGTGGCAGCAAAATGGTAATTTCTTTTCAGCCATGCAAATGGAAAAAAAGGCTTTATTTATTGTTTTATTGTTAATTATATTAGTAGCTGCTTTAAATATCATTTCGTCTCTTCTTATGACTGTAATGAGTAGAAGAAAAGAGATTGCCCTACTTTTATCTATGGGTACTAGTACGAAAGAAATTAAAGCAATATTTTTAAGACTTGGAATAATAATAGGTTTTGCAGGTATTCTTTGTGGAGTAGCTTTAGGATTTAGTGGAATGTGGATATTAGAAAACTTTAATATTATTTCATTACCAGCTGATGTTTATGGAACATCTAAACTTCCTATAGAACTTGATCTAATTGATTTTATATCAATAATAACAGGTGCAATTATAATTATTCTTTTATCATCATATTACCCAGCTTCAAAAGCTACAAAAATTGATGTAATTGATGTACTAAGAAATGAATAAAATCATTTCTTAGTCTTCTTAAATATTTTTATATAAAAGCATCTACTTATAAATATCTCTTAACTAAAAATTCATTTATACAATTTTATAATCATTCACTTTATTTTTTACTTTTATCTGTACACTGACTATAAAACTTCACCACGTCCTTATTGGTTCAGCTGAAAATCAACCTTAGATGAGTTTTGGGGAGGCTCTGTCGTCCATATGACTAAGAGACAAGAAGACCCACCGCCCAGAACGCGGAGCCAGTTTTGTTCGGGTGGTTGGTTGATTAAAAAAAACAAAAGTTTATTAGAATATGGCGGGGTAT